>CAZLUF010000023.1:10226-12855 GCA_964562645.1 uncultured Candidatus Peribacteria bacterium | reverse complement strand
ACACCCAAATTTGGGCTGCGAGTACCGATTGGTTTTTAGAGGAATGGGGCCGCGATACCTTTATTGCCCTGCAGGGGATTTTGCTTACAACCCAGCGCTACCGAGAAGCCCAATCGGTCTTTCGGCACTTTGCGGGGGCTATGCAAAACGGGTTGGTTCCGAACCGAATACAGCCCGAGGCCGTGCTCTTTAATACCGTAGATGCCTCACTCTGGATGATTGTAGCGCTGCAGCAATATTGGTCTTACACCGGAGACACGGCTTTTATGGTCGAGATGCTCCCAGCGGTACGGAGTGTTATTGATGCCTATCGCCGTGGTACTAGCTACGAACGACACGGCACTCATAGAATCTGTATGGATACCGACGGACTCATTGTATCGCCAGCTCAGGCCACGTGGATGGATGCCGATCTCTCGGGGCAGGGGACAGCTAATGTCACACCGCGTCATGGTAAAGCTGTGGAGATTAATACACTTTGGTATGCTGCGCTCTGCTTTGCGGAAGAGTTGTGTGATATGTGCCATACGGCTGATGCACTTGCTTGGCGCCACGAAATCGCCCAGGTTCGAGAATTAGTGCACGCGAATTTTACACTTCGTTTTTGGAATATCACGGAGCAGTGTTTATTTGACGTGGTTGATGGCGACTCACACGGTGCGGCTATTCGCTGCAATCAAATTTTGAGTGTGAGCCACGGGCACGATCTGCTTACTCCTGAACAGCAACGCAGTGTATTTGATGTGGTGACGAGAGAACTCCTCACGCCCGGTGGGCTACGCACCCTCTCGCCACGCGATTCGCAGTATCGTGGCTATTACAATACGCACGCTCCCATGCACGAAAAAGATCAAGCTTACCACCAAGGTACGGTGTGGCCATGGCTCATGGGACCATACTGCGATGCGCTCGTGCGTGTGCGCCAGGACCAACGTGCAGATGCACCGGCTATTCAGCAAGAACTCAAAACGATACTGACACCACTGGTGCGGTTTTGTGTGGAGAGCGAAGTGCAATCGTTGCCCGAAGTATTTTCTGGTACCGCCCCTCACGAGCCGGGTGGTACTAAGAGCCAGGCCTGGAGTGTAGGCGAAGTATGGAGTGTGCTGCAGCAGTATCATCTACTGTAGTTCGCCTTTGTACTCACTATCAGTTAGCATGTGGAGCATGAAGAAACTGACCTGTTATGATCTCGGTGGCGCTTGCGATGCCGAACTTACTGCCGAGACATTTTTGGAGATGGGCCAAAAGAGCCATGTTCACGTAATGGAACAGATTAAAAAAGGCGATGCCGCACACGTGGCGGCTATGCAAAATATGATGGATGCTTCGCCTGAACAACAGCAACAATGGATGCAGGGTTGGCAGCAGGTGTTTGATGCTGCACCCGCACTCTAGGCCTTTATACTTCTTTCTAGCAGCTAAATCCAAACATCTTCTGGAGTCGCTTGTTCACGCGCTTGAGCATCGTAGCGTTCGTACCAACCGATTGCCGGACGCGAGCGCAGGTGCGTTCTTGTAGCGGGTGAATGTGCGCGGCCGCAGCTACTGCCGAAGACGATGAGCTGGTAGTGCGCTGAAGAGCGGTAGTCAGGGTGCGTTGACTTCCTCCGCCACCACCACCTCCATTGCTAGAATTGGCAGTAGGATCGGGGTACTGCATATTCGTGTTCATCGTTGTGGCAGCGGGGTTACCCGCGGCATCTTGGTAACGTAAAGTGACATTGTAAAATCCGTAGGGAATGCTGTTAATAGTCGCGCTGGAGACCGAAGGCGAAGCCGTAAAGTTCGTAGGATCTAGTGTGGTATTGACTGTGGTGGCGTTCGTCATTGTGACGGTAACATTGGTGCCCGCAGTGTTATTAAAGTTGAGCGTTACGCTGCCGGCCAGCGGTGCTTCGGGCAATGTGTACTGCACCAAAATGGTAGGCGATTGTGTGCTGCTCTTCCCAGGCTGCGTGAGCGTAGGAGGGAGTGTCGTAGTGTCAATGACTACGACAGCTGTGGCAGTAGCACGTGCGGACACATATCCCCAGGCGTCGCGAGCAAAAATACTGTAGTAATAGGTACCACCAGCCAGGCCAGTATCGTTATAGCTAGTACTCGTGCTGTTGCTCACTACGGCGGTACCATCGGTAATAGTGCTTGGAAAGGCTGTGGTACTCCGGCGCACAGTGACAGAGCTAAAGTCGGTATTCGTGGGGTTAGTCCAGCTGAGAGCTACAGTAGTGCCCGATGGCGTGGCGCCAAAGCTCGTAGCTGGTGGTTGCAGCAGTGCTCCGGATAGGAGAGGGAATGTGAGCCCGGTTTGCCAAATTGTACTAAAGTCCCAACTAGAGAGTGGAGCATTGGTACTACTATAGAAATAACTCTGGTTATTACTTACTGTCGTACAACTTGTAGCACCAGCACTGCCATCGGTTCCTACACACACGCTGGGGTTACCAGCGTGATCGTTAAAGGCAGAGTTGGAAATAGTGCAGACGGAAAATTTAACGCCAACTAGACCGCCAACATCGTTATTACCTGTTACATTGCCCGTCGCAAAAGAGTTACTGAGACTGCAAGTGTAAGATCCATAGTTCCAGTAGCCCACTAAGCCACCCACCAATTCATTGCCACTCACAGT
>CAZLUF010000023.1:0-10216 GCA_964562645.1 uncultured Candidatus Peribacteria bacterium | reverse complement strand
ATTCGTGAGGCTAGTAGCCGAAGTATCTGATATGCCATTGCCAAGAACGCCCCCGGCAGCAGTACCAATGCCGTTCACTGAGCCAGAAAAAACATGTAGATTGTCCAGATCTGCTGAATCGGAATTGCCAACAATACCGCCGACCGCATCCGCACCACTAATGCTAATTCCCAAGCCAAAACCTTTGGAAAGACTGCCTTCAAACTGGCGCCCCACTATGCCTCCTGTTCTGTTGCTGCCATTCACTGTGCTATTGATAATGCCAACATTTTGTACAGTTGTACTCAGCGCCGTTCCCACCAGCCCGCCAACGTTTCCGTTGCCGGTAACAGTAAAGCTGCGGAGACGTACATTTTGAATCGTGCTTCCATTCGTATGGCCAAAGAGCCCTACATCATTACCCGCTTCGTTGATCACGACATTAGCGATGGTGTAATTATTGCCATTCAACGTACCTGTAAAAGGCGTGCTCGATGAGCCAACTGGGGTGAAAGTCGCCCCACCACAGTCGAGGTTATTGGCAAGCGTGTAGTTTTCGGCCAAGTTTGCGCTCATGTTCTGCAGTTGCGTGCAGTTCGTAATGGATGTGAGGGCAAATGTGGAAACAGGAAACAGGAGCGTGGCACAGGCCAGGCTGAGTTTGAAGTGTAGTGCGGAGCGCATTGCCCAGAATTCTAGATTGCTCGCTCAATACATACCAGTCTTTCGCATGTACTGTTTATGGTTCGTATGGTGAGGCTGTAGCTACAGATTACGTACGCTGAAAGCGACATGAGCATTACTTGCTTGTGTTGCCTGTTGAGCTTTACCTGGAGAGCGAAGTGCAATCGTTGCCCGAAGTATTTTCTGGTACCGCCCCTCATGAGCCGGGCGGCACACGTAGCCAAGCTTGGAGCGTGGGCGAAGTATGGAGTGTGCTGCAGCAGTATCATCTGCTCTAATTCGCTTTTGCTTAAGGCGTAGGCTAACCTATGGCGTATGAAAAAACTCACCTGCCGTGATCTTGGTGGTGCCTGCGATACCGAACTCACCGGCGAAACATTTTTAGATATCGGAAAACAGAGCCATGCTCACGTGGTGGAGCAGATAAAAAATGGCGATACTGCACACATGCAAGCAGCCGAAAAAATGATGCATGCAACGCCAGAGCAATTGCAGGAATGGATGGAGGGTTGGCAACGGGCGTTCGAAAACGCACCTACGCTGTAACTTCGTACGCATCGCGTGTGGTCTGTTAGCTTGCCTTATATGCGAGGTGCTCTACGTGTCGTTTTTTACGATGGTCTCTGAACACTGCATGCTCCACCTGGGCAGGCAGGCTGGTGTTCTGGTACTGCGATAATGCCAGCGCGTTGCAGCCAAGTGTATATTTTGCAGCCCACACAGATACCCAGTGCTGATTCCATCCACATGAATGTGAGACACGTCATACAAATGGCGAATGGTAACCAACCTCTGATCTGTAAACCCACACTCACCACCATCATGGTGCTGGCCAAACCAAGGCCAAGGCCCCAGGCAAAACGCTTTTGCGCAGCGCCTACCCACTCCGGCTTTTGCTTTTTAGTCGCGAATCGTCCGAGTATGCCAAACATACTGTATTTGGGTCCCAGGATTGTTTTGAGCAAAAACTCTAACCAAAACAGTGGTACCACAACCATGAGGACTGTGTAGTCGCCAGTGAGCCGAATACGAAAGAACGTGAGAATGCCAATGAGGAACATAATGCCAGCTGTGGCTCGAACCGAACGTTCGTTTACTACTCCGTACGGAGCTGGTTTACCGTCGATAGTAAGGTTTGGGATAATGGTACCGTAGGCCATAAGCAAAGAGGGGGAGGCAATAATTATTTTTGCAGGACCGAAACAATGGAGCGCACTTGCTTGCGTTGAGCGGGGAGCAGCTTGCCCTTAGATGACAGTTGCTGCATGAGCATTTCTTCCACTATTTCGCTACGTACGGAGGCAAAAGAGGTGGTAATCGACTTGAGTAAATGCGCCACATCGTCGCACGAACGGTGCAAGGAAACGTATTCTTTAAGGGCACCGATTTGTCCCTGAATTCGATTGAGGTGCTTAACAATATTCTGGCATTCGGTAGAAGGCATGGTGTTAAGGAAAGAGGACAAGATACTATACCCCCTACCCTATATAGGCAAATATAAACCATCACTTTTTTACCTTTCAGCTTTGTTATTTTTAGTAGTGATTAACAGTAGGTAGTATTGCGGTGTAGTAATGGAGTAGGTGTAATTGTGGTTTCCTTGGTCGCGAATTGTTGTTTCAATTACAATACTATGTTATTTTAACCCCTCCTCAAATTCTTGATAGGATTTGAGGTTATAGGCTCTTTCACAAATTGGTAGCGTTGCTCTCTGGCAGTACAGGTGCACGCTATGCATGGTTTCGTGCGTAGCGTGCACCTGTACCTCGTTGGTTTGGTGTGTCTGGTAGCCTGGTTTGGTACGGACGGTTATTCGAAAAGTTTGATGATTTTTTTGAGCGGAGATAGTTTGATGAAGAAGAATACTTTGGCAGTGTGCAGCTGGTCGCTGTTGGTTGGGTGCCTCCCTGAACTGGAGCGCTTGATGCAACAGCTTGGGATCGATGCAGTCCAGCTTGCCTGTGGCGACCCTGTACATGCCTCGTGGAACGAAGATGGGCAGGGGGACATGGTTCAGGCTGCCTTGGCTGCTAAGTTGAACATGACCGGCACCATGCTTGGTTTTCCTGGCGAATCCTACCAGACCATTGCCGACATTCGGCGTACCGGTGGTTTTGGAGATCCGGCCCTGCGGCCTGAACGACTGAAACGATTGGAATGGGGTCTGCAAAGAACCCAAGCCCTTGGCCTGCAGGATATGACTCTCCATACGGGATTCATCCCGGCTTTGGGCGATCCTGATCGTAAACCGTTCATGGATACGATGGGTCAGGTTGGTGGTTTGGCAGAGCAGTACGGCATCAACATTGCGTTCGAGACTGGCCAAGAAAGTGCTGGCCACTTGTGCTACACGCTCGATGAGCTCAAGTGCCGAAGATTCTGGGTCAACTTTGATCCGGCCAATATGATCCTCTACGGTGCTGGTGATCCCATCAAGGCCGTGGAAATTCTGGCGGGTAAAATACGCAGCGTGCACTTTAAGGATGCTGTCGCCTCAAATAACCCCGGTGTCGACTGGGGAGCCGAAGTGGTGGTGGGCAAAGGGCAGGTGAACATTCCAAAGTTCTGCCAAGCACTCAAGCGGATCGGTTTTTCTGGCCCAATGAGTATCGAGCGCGAAGTTGGCACTCAAGCTGAAAGAGTCGCCGACATTGCCACGGCTAAACGCGTGGTCGAAGAGGCCATGGCCGGCTGATCGGCACACTACTACCAATAACGAAAGAGCGAATCCCTCAGTACGCGAGTACTGAGGGTTTGCTGTGTTTTACTTTCTTATATTCGCACTAATTTTCCGCCACGCTTTACAATATTCTTGTAATCCCATTGGATCTCGCGGGCTTTTTTGAGCCAGCGAACTACATCTTTAGAGTGAATATCATCTACCGATGTATAGCGATGCTGAGCCGCCTTAAAACTGCCCTCTTTAGCCAGGCCTTCTTCGTCGAACGATTGGCCACTCCAAAACAAAATACGCACGCAGTCTTTTAACTTGTGGTACCCCACAATAGGGTTGCCGTTTAAAAACCACACGGGGTGACGGTGCCAAATTTTATACTCGGCATCTGGTAACTCAGCTAAAATTATTTTGGCCAAGGCATCGCAAATGGCGGCATCGGCAGGGGCAAGGGCTTGGTGATAGGCGCGGATTTCTTTGTGCATATGTGTAAGAGTAGTGCTCAAAATTGCCTATGGCTAGCAAATTAAACCAGGTATGATTTTAATGAGCACTTTGTAGTGCACTTCTTTCCTTGCGACTATGACCCATTTTTTCTGTAGAGGCAGTTGCGGCGGCACACTTACCGAAGCAGGTATGTGCGAGGCCGAGGGCTGCTCGGCACAGTGGGAAATGATGGATGAATGTGCATGTACCGATGGCCTGCACGGGGCCAAGAGCGATGAGCAAGAGGAGGTTACAGTTATTCCTAAAGATAGCTGCGGTACTGTCCTAAGCGATGGTGATAGCGTAGTGCTCATTAAAGATTTAAAACTGCGGGGATCTTCTACAGTGCTCAAAATTGGCACTAAGGCAGCCAATATTAAGCGCACCGATAACCCCGAGGAAATCGATTGTAAAATTGCTGGCACGGCCATTGTGCTGCGTTGCGAGTTTGTAAAACGAGTTGGTTAATTACGACCATGCATTGGTAGATCGGGTATAGTGGTCACTATGAAGAAGGAAGCAGCCCCGCAAATTCAGGCAGGCGTACAGTGCATCGTGATTGGCGGTGTGCATGCCGGAAAAGCCGGCGAAGTGCAGGATGTGCACACCAGTAAAACTGGCCACGTCACAATCACGGTGGTGCAAGCGAACGGCGAGCGATTTAAAACACTCGCGCGGAATGTGGAGGTAAAGTGAGGTTACGATTTTTCGAATCTACAGAAATGACAATTGGGTGCATCGGGTATCTCGGCCAATAATTCTGGGGGCATTACTTTTTGGAAGCGCTGGCCAAAAAATCGCAAATACAAACCCATGCGCCCCATGTCGGCATTATGCAATACCACTCCTGGCCTACGCAGCGAGTCGTAGACACGGTTGCCCCGGCTGGCATAATCCCAAATTTGATTTTGATCAATACTTACAAAATCACCGTAGATCACATCATACGTGCCGCCATCGAAATCTATTTTGAATTCTGCATTAGGGACACGTGCCTTGGCCCGGGCGAGGGCGCCAGTATTATTATCGATTCCGGTAAGTGCCACTTTGCCGGGGAGGAGTGATTGCACGACATGTAGATCGACACCACTGCCACAGCCATCTTCGGCTACGTTTAGGGAGGGCTCGGGTCGGTTTTCGAGGTATGTAATGAGGCGCACTAAAAACTGGAGCCGCCCAGTAAAATACTGTTGCTGCATGAGTACGGCATCGTTGGCAAGGCTTCGCAGTTCCGGCATAAGTGCTACCTGATTCCCAGACTCCTTGGCACGAGCGACGAGTGCCTTCATTTGATCCTCGGCTTCGTTAGCGAATTCTGGATGATACCGAATTGCTCGGAGTGAATCGGTAATACTGGCTTCTAGATCTGAGGTCATAGGCGAAATGAGTATGTATTATTAATATATTTGCTTAATTTGTCAATTTTCTCCTGAGCTCTCTCATCTCTGCTACTCTGCACGCATATGCAAAAAATTGTCCCTCACCTCTGGTTCGACACGCAGGCGAAAGAAGCCGCCCAGTTCTACGTGGCTGCCTTTGGTAATGGTTCGGCTATTACGCACTCATCGGTGCTCAAAAACACGCCCTCGGGTGATTGCGATATTCTGTCGTTCCAGTTAGCGGGGTATGAATTTATGGCTATTAGTGCGGGGCCATATTTTAAGATCAACCCCACTATATCCTTTATGGTGAATTTCGATCCCTCTCGAGATCCTGGTGCCCGCGAGCACTTAGATGCCCTGTGGGAAAAGTTGGCCGATGGTGGCACGCCACTGATGCCGATCGATACGTACCCTTTCAGTAAGCGTTATGGCTGGATCCAGGACAAATACGGAGTGAACTGGCAGCTGATACTCACGAATCCCGCAGGTGAGCCGCGACCATTCATTATGCCTTCCATCATGTTTACAGGTGACCTGACTGGTAAGGCAGGGGAGGCGTTAGATTTTTATACGTCGGTGTTTAAAAACTCTAAGCGTGGGCTTACGGCACTGTACCCCGAGGGAGCTTCGCCGGAGCCATTAGCCAAAATTATGTTTGCCGAAGTAATGCTCGAAGGCCAGTGGTTTACCGCTATGGATAGCGGACACATGCACAAGTTTGGTTTTAACGAGGCCGTCTCGCTCTTGGTACGTTGCCAAGATCAGGCGGAGATCGATTATTATTGGAGCCAGCTTTCGGCCGTGCCCGAGGCTGAGCAGTGCGGTTGGCTCAAAGACAAGTTTGGACTCTCGTGGCAGGTTACGCCGGTAGAAATAGATACGATTATGCGGAGCGGAAACGAGAAAAAAATTGCCGCCGTAACTCAGGCGTTTTTGCAGATGAAAAAGTTTGATCTGGCTACACTCAAGAAGGCGGCAGAAAGTGTGTAACTATTCCGCGCGTAAAATCTTCTCCATGGGTCGGCCTTTGGCGAGCTCATCTATTAATTTATCTAAGTAGCGCACTTCGCGCATGAGGGGATCTGTAATCTCTTCGATCCGTACGCCGCAAATAACACCGGTGATCAGCTTGCGCGCCGGGTTGAGCTTGGGCGCCTCGGCAAAGAATTCTTCAAAGTTTTTTTCCTTTTTCAGTTGAGTTTCGAACCCCTTTGACGTGTAGCCAGTAAGCCAGGTAATGATCTGATCGACCTCGGCTTTGGTACGCCCCTTCCGCTCCGCTTTTTGGATATACAGCGGGTACACTTGTGCGAAGATCATGGTGTAGATGCGATGCTTGGGCATGGTGATTCGTGGGAGTAAAATTGATGCACTACTTACATCCAATTTGTTGCATATAAGCACTGATAACAGAGATCCGCTGATTGCTTTGCGCATCGTTGTACCATTCCCAAATAGTGCCAGCTACTCCTTCGTAGCTTATGTTTAAGCTTACTCGTGATTCATCGGGATTCGGTGCACGCTCTGGCTCACGCTGCTCCCACGCCTGCTGCTGCACAAGGAGTGACACGAGATTGCTCAATTGCTCCGCAGTAACCTTCTTGGTCTCGCAGGCCTTTCCAGATGGTGTTACCACACGCTGTTGTACTTCGCCATTACCTTGGATAGTCAAACTTGTGCCTCCAAACAAGCCGTGGATATCGCTATATGTGACGCTCAAGGGCAGTCTATCTCTAGCTCCACTAGCGATCTCTTTCAGAATAGTATCTATGCGGCTTTTGTTGCTATACACTTCTTGCACGTTCTCGCGTAGCGAGTTCATGAGCGATTGCATAAACATATCGGTCTCGCTGGTCAGCTCGCCATCCATATCGATTACACCAATAAAGCTGATGCTACCGGGGTAGGGCTGAGTTCTAAAAATGAGAGTGCTAACGCGGTTATCCGCAAACAAAGCCACGACTCGCTGGCCATTGAGTGAGGTTTCTTTGACTTTGGTTATGTATGGCCCGCGACCATCTAAAAAGGTGGGGTCATTCTTAAAGCCCTCCACAAACTGATCTACATACGCGTCGACATTCTCTTCTGTGAAAAGTGTTCGCGATGCCGGCGGATAGTTATGCGATACATCGTACGAATGATACAAAGCGATTTCGGTTGTAAAAGCTGCGGCAATATAATCGCCGCCGTTATACATTTTACGTGCACTAATGAGTGTCGATTGATACTGAGGTCTAGGACAGCTGGCTAAGTCTTTTGGATCGGGACAGTAGTTTGTATCGACCGTTGGTACTTGTACTTGGGTAGGGTTATAAGCAAAGCTAAAACCAGCGGGGTGCTGAAAGATGATTTGTCCTGCATTCATAGTATCGTATGTTTGCGTGGTTTTATCTGTAATATGTTGCTGTAGTCGATACAACATTTCGGCCATTTCACCGCGCGTGATTGTTTGTTCAAAAGTATGAATGCTAATTGGGATCGCTTGTCGTGCTTCTAAATACATTACAAATGGCAGGAACCACACACTCTTTTCCGACTGAATATCTTGCACACCAAATTCATTCCATTGATCAAAAGCACCAATGCCAGATCGCACAATCATTTTGGCCGCCTCTACAAATGAGATGTTGTTATTGGGTTTAAACGTACCATCGGGATAGCCCTGAGCAATGGTGTAATGGAGTACATTGCACACGTAATCGCCATACCAGGCACTAAAATCAATGTCGGGCAGTTGGCCGTACTTTTTAGTGAACTCTGCCTTAGTGACATTGTAAAAACACGGCGTTGCTACTGGTGGAATGCCAGCCTCGCCAAACTGTATTTTGTGCTCTTGCACGCGAGTGCCCACAAGTATTTTGGCAAACTCAGCTCGGTTGATCTTTTGATCGGGGTGGAACGTGCCATCGCTGTAGCCGGAGACAATGCCTGCTTTTTGTACATACTCTATGGCCGCGTAATTGGGGTGGTTTTGGGGCACATCGGGAAAATTTGCCAGTGCATTAAGTGGTAGCAGAGCTAGGGTGCTGGCCAAACCAGTGGCTGCAGACAGGGAGAAGAGTTTCATGCGATGAATTATACTCTCTTTTTCAGAAGCAGTGCTGTTTGGCTCAACGACTACTTTCCGTCGGTACGAATTTCATCACCGGTTGTGATGGTGCCAGTACCAAGTACGCGTACGCGCAAGCCACCGCGATTGGTAAAGGCATCTTTAAAGTGTTTGCGTAATTCTTCTCGACCAGAGAGAGTACCGGGTCTGCCGCAGGGATCGCAGAGTTCTACTCCTTCTACGAGCACATTACCGATGTGAAATTGCTTTCCTACGAGCTCATTTAAACTGATACCAATTGTAAGTAAGTTGCGTCTTGTCTCTGCAAAAGTGACAGTAATGTTGTAGTCGGTTTGAGCGGCGGCAATGGCCTCGCTCTCAATGAGAGTGATGTGTCGATCGATATTGCGTGGTGCTGGAGATTTGGAAAATGCTCCTTTGCCAGTGGCATATCTATCGCCTTCGATACCGCCAGACACAATGTTTGCTTGGGGTAACGATTGCATGGGCAGGCCTTTATCTGCGGCGATCTGAATGTCGAGTACTTGTGGGGTATTGTTCATAGACGTACAGCGGAATGAATACTTGGCAAAAATAACAACAGTTATGCCGCGTTCTGCATCCAAATTCGAGCGGCGCCGTACAGTGGCCCTAGTGGTTGGCCGTTTTCGTGTAACGGTGCCGAAACTTCGGCCAGCACAATATCTTGATGGTGTGGGAACATGGAGCGATCGATCATGGCTTTGCGCACGGTTTGACGGAATGCTTCTACGCGCATGGCTTTCAGTAAAAATGAGCCCATGTACGAAATGTGCGTAAACTCAGGGCAGGTATTGAGGTTGCTACCCCAAATATCGCCGATATCGGTGGCGACTTTGGTGTAAAAATCGGTGGCCCATGGGGCTCCATTTTCGGCCTCGGCATCGGCAAAGGCACAGGGATGCATGTCGTTTGGAATAGTAATTCCTTGTGCGGCACACAGAGCAACTATTTTTTTCTTCATTACAGCTCCGCCAAATTCGGCCTCTATGCAGCCAGCTTTACCACAGCCACATGGGGCTTCTGATCCGGCCAACTTTTGGTGCCCTGGTTCGGCAGCTACGGCTATGCCATTGAATAACCTGGCACCACCCCAGCCCGTACCAATATTCTCCAGCATGGCCCAATCAACACCCTTAAGCGATCCCTTCTCTCGTTCGCCGGCACAGGCGGCCTCTAAGTCATTCGTGATAATCGTTGGCTTTCCAAATTGTGCTACGGTTGTTGCCTGCAAATCGTAGGGAAGATTATTCCGTAAATACTGAATATTGGGAGCGTTGAGCACATGCGTGTGTTTGCCTACTGGCCCAGCAACATCCCAGGCAATGCCATGGAGGGTACTGCCGAAACGTGCAACGGTAGCCGCGAGTCCACGCTGGATCACTTCTGCAGCATCTGTTTCGTGCTCGGTGACCAAACTAGTATAGGTATCTGGCAGCAGTACCGATTGTCCGTGCTGATCAAACTCCACTACGGCCGCACGTAAATTCGTACCGCCTTGGTCTGCCGCTAGTACGCGCGTGAAGTTCATAAAAAGGCGAACATTCTTTAGGCCTTAGCTCTAAAAGTCAATCTATCCGCTAAGTAGAGGTGTATTTTACCTGAGTAGAGCGGTGATTTTGTTTTGTGTTTGTAACTCATTTCTGCCAGGTCTGTCGTTTGGAAATGGCTCCCCCGGCTGGATTCGAACCAGCGACCTTAGCGTTAACAGCGCTCTGCTCTACCGCTGAGCTACAGGGGAATCGACCGGGCGGTAGTATACGTCATTTTTGTGCCAAGTGAAGAGGTTTTTTAGCCTATATACACCAAGCCCGCTCCAGTCTCTCGGACGGAACGGGTTTGGTGCCTTTTTCTCTACTCAACAAGCGAATGTTGTGTGAGACATATGTGATTTCCTCGCCTTTCTACCTCCCCAAGAAGTTT
>CAZLUF010000022.1:8079-12996 GCA_964562645.1 uncultured Candidatus Peribacteria bacterium | reverse complement strand
GGCGGCGGAGCGTTTTCTTTCTTCCTTTCTTTGTCGCCCTGACAAAGAAAGGGAATAGGTTACTAAAAATTATCTTAATACAAATTCCTCCTCCCCTCTTTTACCTCACTCCTCATATGCTTAGCCGTAAGCATCTTCTCTTTCGCCTTACGATTCCGACGATTCTTCTGTTTACGGAGCTTAAAGATTTTTTGAGCAAAAGCTGAATCTTTCCCGCGCTTTGCCTCATCAATTTTGAGTATCAGTAATTTATAAGCCGAGAGCCGGTTTTTACTCTGCTCTCGATGTTTTTGAACCCGAACTTCAATGCCTGTGGGACGATGCTTTAATTGTACACAGCTATTGGTCTTATTAATTTTCTGACCACCTGCGCCGGAGCCGCGCACAAATTGCTCATCGATATCCAAGGCAAGCACACCCAGCCTGGTAGCAAGTGTAACGAGCGGCGGAGCAAGTTCGACTGGAAAAGCCATACGAGCATTCTACAGCCAATATGACGGGAGGTGTTAACAAGAGGAGCCAAACCTCAATCAACATGATCATGTTACTCACTACTTTTCACGCAAGACCGCTGCTACTCTGCTT
This sequence comes from uncultured Candidatus Peribacteria bacterium, assembly GCA_964562645.1. Taxonomy (GTDB): domain Bacteria; phylum Patescibacteriota; class Gracilibacteria; order Peribacterales; family Peribacteraceae; genus CAZLUF01. The sequence continues at coordinate 12,411 of CAZLUF010000022.1, read as the reverse complement.
CTATGTCCAAATACGTCTGCCTGCTGCGCGGAATTAATGTTGGCGGTAAAAATAAAGTGGAAATGACAAAGCTAAAGATGGCATTTGAAACCATGGGCTTTACCAAAGTTTCGACATACATTAATTCTGGAAATGTACTTTTTTCTGGCTCAAAACCAAGCGCTAAAAAAATTGAACAAAGCCTAACTAAAGCCTTTGGATTTGCAATTCCCGTGGTGCTTCGTACAGCAAAGAATATTATTGAACTCAACCAATTTTTACCCACAGAATGGCAGAATGATGGTGTGCAAAAAACAGATATTCTGTTTCTATGGGATTCGTACGACTCCGCTGAGAGCATCCAAAAAATCAAAGTCCGTAGCGGTGTAGATATTCTACGATACTTCCCGGGTACTATTGTCTGGCACATTGATCCTGGCCTCTATACAAAAAGTTACATGCGCTATTTCATTGGTACCGACGTCTATAAACACATGACCGCCCGTAATATTAATACCGTGCGTAAGCTAGCAGAACTATTACAAGCGTAATTAGCGCTTAGATTTCATAGCTCTGGTCTGAAGCAATGTCTTATCTTTCACAAATGCTTTGTACTCCTTAGAACCCACGCTGTAGATCGCCACTTTACCTTCGGCATTGCAGTGAATCCCCCACCCATAGGTTTTACCCAGTGCCGAACAGCGCAAACAAGGCTGGCCCTTGCTAAAGAATTTGGTGCGTTCTTTGGGCCAATCTTTTTTGGCAAAGCCACTGCGAATAGCATGCACTGCAAAGAGTACATCGGCCGAAGTGTGTTTGTACGGTGCCGACGCAATCATCTGGAACTGCAGCACAGGCACGGTAGGAGTCTCACCACGTGGCTGAGGCTCTTGACCGCTTACCGCTGGACAATCATCGGCAACGGCAATGAACGTATTAATGTAATCGACGCCCTTCATAAATGTATAGGTGAAAAATTATCGAGAAGATTGTTTGTTAAAGACTAAATGACTAGAGCCATGCACATTCTCCTCAATCATGACCATGCTCTCTGGAGCCAAAGGCTCGGTTTCGAACATCTTTAAAAATGTATCGACAGTAGTGACACTACAACCGTAGGGCCGCAGTTCTTCCTTAAATATTTTTTGCGATTCATCTAACGGCAGCGCCTGCGAATCCCCCACGGCCACAAATGGACATTGGCCAGTTGGATACCGAGTCGCCATACCTTTTTTAAGGTGGTAGCGATACAGCACCGACATCACTCCGGCCTCCTCTGTCACCAGGCATGGTGTATCAGTAGCTTTGCGCATAAGTCGTAGCGCATTTTCGATACAGTAAATTTCTGGCCCCATAGCCAAAAAATGGAGTGGCAATAGGATAATGGAGATAACCGCCAAAACACCCTGCCCCGTCCACATAAATGTGCGATATGCAAATCCCGAACAGCACTGTACGCAGAGCACAATCGCCAAGGCTGCCGTAAGAATATGCACGCGCGAAAATCCCGTAGGCAAAAACGGCAAGAGCAATACAAAAAGAATGCCCATAAAATATATCGTTTGATCTCCTGCTCGCCGCTGAAAGAAGTTTTTCATCAGCACTAATGCAAATACTGAAGCTATGGCTAAAACCATCAAACCAACTATCGGTAAGGCATGTAGCTGATTCGCAAATTCCAGCACATTACTCAATGGACGATTGGTTGAAGAAAACGATGCCATGGTTGTCATTAAAAATTCCCGCATCATTAGGGAGTATGCGAGTGTGGCGCCTAGCAGACCCGCGGCCATGCCTGCACCAAACTGTAGCCAGCGCCTGTGTCCTGCCTGTTCACGCCATAGCACCAGCATAGTCGTGAGCCAAATGGCGCTCACAGCAAAGATAAATGAAGGCACGGTAGCCACAGCGATCGTAGCTGTAAGAGCAAAACCTATAACCGTAAAACGGCTAATGCGCAGCCCAAAGCCCAACTGAACTCCCAGTAATGCCATCCAGAGCGTAGCCGCCAAACCCATAGAATACCCGCGCACCAGCGGCAGATAATCTGCAATCAGAGGCGTGCTGATGAGCATAATGATTGTGACCATGCGCCCCAGACGCGGCAGGGAGCGTGTGAGCGGAAGGAGGCCTAACAAAAACACGCATGTAGCAATGAGCGAAGGAATCCGAAACACCTGCTCATTCCACACTCCTGTGCGAATGAGTATGGCGCTAATGAACATGAGTAGTGGATGATTGTTTGGCACCGGATAATGCAGCCAGGTCGAAAGCACACTTTGCCGATCGGCATTGAGGAGCATAACAGCCTCGTCGTACTGAATGGGCGTGGCGGCCCGTAGGCAGATGTACGCCATGGCACCCAGGAGCACGATCAACAGTGATTCATCTTGTGATTTTGCCCATGTTTTTAGTGCCGCCCACACGGCGGTATTCTACACGAGAAAAAGATGTTCGTTTGATACTGCTAAACCGCCAATCTCAGCGTAGCCCGGCACTATTCGTGCCGTGGCACAGACGGATGGCGGAGAGAGAGGGATTCGAACCCTCGAACCCCTTGTGAGGGTTACGCGATTTCGAGTCGCGCGCCTTCGACCACTCGGCCATCTCTCCACGATAAAGCTGGGGCAGTATACCCAATCTGCATGGGATTGCACCGATTTTTACACTACAGCGGATTTAGCGCTACTCGTTCGCAATTTCTCGGCACTGTAGACACAACGCACCAGCCGCAGATCGTCGTAGGAAACCTTGCCGCCTAGCTCTTCGTACACAGGCTTTAAAAAGTTGTAGCCGCACTCCTCAAAAGCCTGTTTGATGTGCTGCCAGTTAGGAATATGGCGCACTAAATATTCCACATCTAACTGCGTGCCACTCACTAAAAATTCTTCGATGTAATGCACTACACGATCGGGCTTGATGTCACACTGGCTTGCAATGTCGGCTAGTGGAACCTGTTTTTGGACAGACTTGAGAATCAGCTTAGCGCGGTTGGCCCGAGCTTGAGCCGGAGCTTTCTTCACTTTTTTTGGTGTATTAGAGAGTGGCACACTGTAGAACGGACGTGGCACATACCGTAGTGCCTGATCCGCCAACTTGTTATAAAAATCTGTCACCAGTGGCTCAGCCTTAATAGCCTCGCGGCTCCAGCGCTCAATGTGTAACCCATCGCCAGAACGCACACGGCTCAGTGCCACATACGCCTGGCCCGGTTCCCAGAGCCTTTGAATATCGATGATCATACGATCGAACGAAGCACCTTGGGCTTTGTGAATGGTGGTGCCCCAAGCGAGCGTGACAGGGAAGTTCCACGCGGCCACTACTTCGTTCCCTTCGCCATCGAGGTACGAAAATTTTTCGCGCTCAACTTCGATACTATCGCCAGAGAACAACCGCACTTTCAGGAGATCACTCGTAATATCTTGCACCTCCCCCAAACTGCCATTTACATAGAGCATGCCACCTGTGCTGTCGTTTTTACGCATCATCACAAGCGCACCGATCTTTAAGAGCAAGGTGCCGGGGATGGGTACCGATTTCTTTGCCGATTCGATGTACAGATCTTTGCCCACGTACTCGGTTTCGAACGAGTACATTACCCCTGGTAATTCCTGAATACGCTGCATGTTAAACGCCTCTGCCTGAGCACGGTGCGGGTACAAGCGCGTACCGGTGAGCTCATCGCCTTCTATGGCCTGACGGTGATCTAAAAACGCACACACCTCTTCGTTGACTACCCCCTCCCGAATATAGTTTAGGATCTGCAAAAATTCTTGATCCTGGGTACGCATCACGGTGGTGAGTAGCGCCGGCTGAAAATCGCTTAGGGCCCATACTGGGTGCAAAAACGCCCAGTCTTTGGTTTGCATGCCAGGCGTAATAGGCGGCAGCTGAGCAAAATCGCCCACAGCGATAATACGCAACCCGCCCCACGGCTCATTACTTTTGCGCGCCTCGCGAGCTACCGCCTCGGCGGCCTGCAGGGTTGTACCCGAGAGCATGGAGATTTCGTCGATAATCACAGCACTAGCCCGGCTCAGGCGATTAATTACCTTACCGCTTTTGAGCGCCCGGCTGATCGCCGCTTCTATACCCCCCTCCAAAATACCCAGCCCAAAAAAACTATGGAACGTACGGCCACCTACCAACACCGCGGCAGCACCGGTGCTGGCCACAATGGGGAAGTGTTCCGCTGGTTTGTTGGCTAAGTAGTGCTGCAGTAAAAAACTTTTGCCTGTACCAGCCGCACCCGTAAGAAACACATTGCCTTGTCGCTCCAATACATCAAGCGCCTTCGCTTGGCACGGAGTAAGTGTGGCCGAGGGTGCTGTAAGCGTAACCATGCGAGGAACT
>CAZLUF010000022.1:0-8069 GCA_964562645.1 uncultured Candidatus Peribacteria bacterium | reverse complement strand
GACGTACGAGAAGTGATATCTGTTACCGCAAATTCGTCTCGATTTTAGTTTTGGACCCAAATATCTATTACAAAATCGAAGTGTACTATTGGCAATCATAAGTCCGAATGACGACAAAAATTGACTTGCCCCGCGTTTGGGTTCTGCCAGAATCCCCAGGCATTTATCCTTTATCCCCTATTCTATGAGCTACGTAGTTGCTTCCGCTGTTCGCGATCTTCTCAAGAAGAACGGCATGATGTGTGCTGGTGAATTCCCAGAGGCCGCTTCCAAGTTCCTCGAGGACGCCTGCAAGGAAGCTTGCAAGCGCGCTAAGGAGAACGGCCGCGTAACTGTTCGTCCTTGCGATCTTTAATCCATTTTGGATTACAAAAAAGAGACCTCCGTAACCCGGGGGTCTTTTTTTTAACTAATTACTTGTTCTTACCAGTTCAATTTGATGATGAATATTCAAAATAGTTGTAGAAATTGTACCCAAGACAGGACACAGTTCATCTATATTCCCTCGCTGCGCCAGTAGGCCCTTCATCTCTCGTACCTGTGCTGTTACTAAGGCCAATTCTGGACCCAGAGTTGCATTGGGCATACGCGCAACACTCTCTGTGAGTGTATCGCACACGACTAAAATGGCATCTAACCGTTGCGCGGTGATTTCGGGCTCATGAGAAAGTTTCATACAGAGTGATCTGTCTTCAAATAATTTTTGAGATGTCCCCCAACCGGCAAAGGCGCCGGCTGGGGGAAAGTCAGGGGATGGGAGAACCGGCATCAGGCCGGAACGAGCTGTCGGGAGATGAAGCTGAGGACGTGCTGCCGCTCTGGAGCCGTCAGCTCTTCCCACTTGGGGTGAGCCTTGGCATCCTCTTCGGACACACGGCTCGGGTGTTTGAAACCGAGACGACGCTGCAAGAGACGGTAGCCCTGATCGGCGGACTGATCGGCGGAATTCGGAACGGACATCGGGAGATCTCCAAAGACACTGACTGGTACGTACCTCCGTCTTGGTTCGAGCCCTCCAGGGCTCGAAGACGGATCACTGTGTACGGGCGGTGGAGACAAAGAACAAAGTATAATTTAAAATATATTTAATTATTGTCAAACTATGTAAACCTAGTTATAAATTTTTGGCTTCTGTACAAAGAAAGATCATTTCTGTATCAACTAAGTGATACAGAATGGCGAGATGGTAAAGAGTTCTGAGTAGGAATCAAGAAATCTACATCTATAAACCTATTGATGCCTATTACAAGCCAAAATATCTCTATTCACGCTTAAGAGACCTGTGTGAAATCAAATCCCTCATCGGCGGTCACTTCGTCGCTCATGCGACGTCGAAGAGCCGCTTTGGTAGGCTTACCAACACCAGCTTTTTTTGCAAACCGACCCAAAATCGTACGCACGCGGCTGATTTCGGCTTTAATCACGGGGCCAGTACCCTGCTCCAAAGCATCAATAGCCTGTATGGCTGCTTCCATATTTCCTTCCAGGTGTTCGGTACGCTCGGCACCATCCAGCAATTGCTCTAATTGAGTCCGAAATTCTGCCACTAAATCCAAACGCCTATTGCGTTGTTCGACACGCTCAGCAATATCATCGATAGGCAAACGGTCTGGTAGAAATTCTTTTTTAGCCATGGTACGGAGCGGAAATGTGGTGAGTGTAGAGAGAAGTTTTTGTAACGCAAATTCTAGGATTATTATAGCAAAAAATTGGCTAGTGGTTAAGCCATTACCGTGTACTCAGGTAAAATATTTTACTGATACCAAGATACCAATACTGCTGCTGCCTCAATCATTGGCTCCGCTTCGCGGGCAGCACTCTCTTGTAATGTTTTGCGTAGCGCTTGTAGCTCAGCCACTGCAACACGGTACACAAAAACCCGGAGCGACCGAGTACTCTACTGAAACAGAACCCTAGCGAATAGTGACGACGGGGTCACAGAGGTAGATATTCATGCAGAGGAGGGTTCGGCAGAAACATCGGCAACCTCACGCATGATCCGCGGATCATCGGAAGACGGAACGAATACATTTATGTTGGAATCACCTTTGAATTGATTGCGGATAACAGTGCCGACTGTCGAACGATAATCGCCAAACCGAAACACATCGGTAGATGCAGCCGAACCGTACATATTAGATTTACTGTAACCGTTTTGTCCGTATTCAGCTTCGGCGATAAAAATCGGTTTTAATGCCGACTTATTTTTGGCTGATGTATCGGCTGCTGCTTCTTCATCCATTAGACGAGCGATGTTCCTCAGTAGTTCCTGCGATCGACAGCAACTCAAGACTACGATGTCTTGGGCAATCTTTCCGGGATGGACTTTAGATCTGGCATACAACGCTGTGGCGATATCTTTGTCCGTCAACTGATAGTGAAATACACCATTGGAAAGCGCGAAGGTGTGAGGTGCACCATGACCCTCAAACATGAATGTCGCGGGCGACGGATAATTGCGGAATCGCTGCAGCAACTCATGTTTTCCTGCCTGCCCTGCGTAATCACCTTCACCCATTCTGATCGTTTCATTCTTAAACATATTTGTATCGTCCTTGCCTTGCTGCCAGCGAATGGCTCGCTCTGAGCGAGGATTAAAAAAACGCTTCTTGGACCCCGATTCCTGTTTCTGTTCTTCCTCCCAAGCGGAGCTGCCCAGAGTTTCATTATTGGCGACAAGCAGAATATTTCTTTCACGGAAGAGTGGAATATCCTGCACACGAGTAATATCCGCTGCTATAGCATCGGCTTCATCTGACACCGACTGAATTGTGGGAGTGATGTTGCGAGCATGAAGATTGCGCGCAATCCACATTCGGAGTTCTGTCTCCGTGCGTTTGGCATTACTTTTCCATAAATCTGTAAGCACAGCACTCTTGTTTTTCATTAGCCAGCCTTGCACGAAGTGTGGTTTTACATCTGCGAAATTAGCTGCCAATGCAGGATCCGAAGTGAGCGCGTTGATATCATCTGATTTGAACGTTAAATCAATCACCGATTTGAGTGCTTTCAGATCGTCCTTCGTAAAACTTTTTTCATTTTTTTCTGTTGGTTTTTCCATAACTCTTTACAGTATAACATACTAACATATTTGGCTGAATCTCTTTTTATAGCCAATCGTTAGGCCCCTGTTTAAACAAACCATACAGCGTATCAAATGCTAATTTGGCATCGCGCTCTTCTATGTAGAGCACGAATTCGGTGTAGGTAGATGCCACCTCTACCACGTTAATCCCCTGTAGCATCAGCTGTTGCAGAACGGTACATAAAAAGCCGGGAGCAGCCGAGTATTGGGCCGGAAAGTGCAGAGCCAAAGCAGCCAAGTGGGCATTGGTAAATTTAATACCACGACCTAGGAGTTTTTTAGCTAGCGGTAAGTGTTCAACCTCAAAGAGCATGGTCACTTCGCCGGTACTTTCGGTGATAGTGATGTAACCCTTTTTCGCCTGCAATCGCGTATGGAACTCGTGCACACGCTTGAGGCTCTGCGGGGTTTTAGCCACCGAAACTGTGGCCAGGTGCGTACGAAGGGTCAGGTGCTGTACTTTGAACTGACTAGGGTGAGGCGAAAGTTTTTTGAGTCGCCGTTGCTCGCGCGAGAGCGACATGAGAATCGCACTCTTGGAAAGTGACTTTTTAGTACGTACCTCCAGGTGTTTTTGTGTATGCTGAGCCAATTTGGTGAGGTTAAAGAGTTGATACTGCAACCCGTATTGCAAAAAAGAATCAGCCGAAATCATATCTTGGAGCGCCTGATGGAGCGTGAGCATAGTGTTACAAATATAACAAATTATTCAATTTTTACATAGACTTACCCATTTCGGTGACTTGACTACTAGCGATGACCATACTGCAGCGCCTTACACAATATGAATACCCCCTGGTTACCACCAGTTGCACTGCAGGCCCTCGAACAGGCTGAGCTCACTATCAGTAAAATTGGTGGTGATAATGCCCGAGAATTCCAAGCCAACGCCCGCCGCATTCATGCTACTAAAAAATCTGGTCGTAAGCGTATTCTTACGATTTCGGCACTACGAAGTTCACTCGATCAGGATACCGAATACTCTCACCCCGATGTCAGCGACCGTAGTGCAGATGGCCGCTTAAAACCTGGTTTTAACACTACTTCGCACCTCATCGCCATTGCGAGAGCATTGCAACAAAACAATGTGTCGGGAGCTTTGGCTCTCTGTACTCGAATCGAACAATTTCTCCATAGCACTATTGATCGTGAGCTGGGGCAAGCCAATGCCGTAGCGGCACTGAAGCGTATCGCCAGTCGGCAACTCACGGATACTCAGTCTCCTCTTTCGCTTGTCTCACTCATTCGTTCGACCAAAAAAGTTGAATGCTATGGCGAAGATTGGCACATCATTCACAGTGATGAACGCAGACATTCCATTACTGGCTTTGGCGAAATGCTCGCTGAACAGCTCTATTGTGAGTACCTACAGCTCCAGGGTTTAAGAGTTGCGGCGCTAGACCGCAGCACCCCACACATGGCCCAACTACATCAAGAGGCGCTCAACGCAGATCGAAATATTGATCGACTACGTACAGAAATTAGCCATCAAATAAGCCATTTACTTGCCAGTAACGATGTCGTGATTAGTGGCGGATACTTTCCCGGCATTGGCCAAAAACGTGGTTATGGTGATATGGCAGGTGCACTATTAGCTCAGGCCGCTCGGCAATCTGGCATAGCCAAAGTGGCATACAGTATCGAAAAACAAGCTCCAATTTGTAGTGCCGATCCACGCGTGTTTACTGGAGCTACACAAGTGAGTCACTTAAATTACGGAGCAGCACTAGAACTCTGTGGCACTACTTTTGGAGCCAATGGAGGGGCTGTGCACCCCGGTGCTATTGATCTGTGTGCTCAACAAGAAATTCCTATGGTAATTGGGAATCCCGATGCACCAGACCATAGCACTCTTGTACACAGGGCAGTGCCATCTGAAGGAGCACCGCAGGTTATTGCCATTAAAAAACCAGCTATGGTTCTCACTGTTGAATTTACGGGCATGTCCGAGGGCACGGGGCATATTGCTTGTATTTCTGATGTTCTCGATACCTGGGGTATTAGCGTTGATCAAATTGCTACAAGCGACCGCACTATTACCTTCACTCTGGCGCAAAAACTAAGTGAAGAACAGCAACGTCTGTTACACCAACGCATCGATCGCTGGTTTGGGCATACGTATCCGATCCGCATTCATACCCGGCAGGATTCCTCGTTGATTTTCTGTATTGGTAGCCAATTAGATCGTAGTCGAACTCTCTTACAGATTGCCACTGCGTTACGTGCAGCCAAGATCGAACATCAATTAATCGATAAGGGCGATAACCCTCATGTGTATTCTGTAATGATTGCCGATAAAGACCGCGACCGAGCGGCAGCGGCAATTCATGCCATTTGTATCGATATGCCTCTCAAACGCTTTGAACAACTGGAGGCACAATTTTTGGGTCAATTTAGATTATTACTGGAAAATGAGTGATATATTATTTGTTACAAATATAACAAAATATAATAAAAATATATAGTTCTCTTGTAAAACATGACTGCGCTCAGTGCTTAGATGTACAACATGTGCACTTCTTCCCCCACTCTTCCATGACTTCCCGTATCGACCGTATGTATGCATTTCGTCCTACCGAAGCTTTTCTCGCTGAGCGCCTTACCGCCCAGCCAAGGCAAGAGCAGGTTGCAGCTACTTTGCAAACTGGCAGAAATAATTCGCATGATCAGGCACTGGCGATAGTAGAACCTGTCGATCAAAGTTCAGCCCCAGACACTACTGCCGAAACCAGGTAACACTTCTATCTTCCGGAAGTAGTGAGTAGAAAGGAAATTACGTCCCTTCCTGCCAGCTACCTAGGTATTCGCGCTGGTCATCGGTAAGTTCGTCGAACGAAAGACCCATGGCCGTCATTTGCAGGCGCGAAATCTGATCATCAATCATGTTAGGCAACGTAATGACATCTGGCTCCAGGTTACCCTTGTTCTTCACTAAGAACTCGCAGGCCAAGGCTTGACCACAGAAGCTCAAACTCATCACTTCGCTGGGGTGGCCTTCGGCCGAAACCAAGTTCACCAAGCGACCCTCGCCAGCCAAGTAGATTACGCGACCGTTGGCGAGCAGATACTCGTCGAGGTAGTGACGAACACGGCGCTTACGCTTGCTGATTTTTTCGAGACTTGGGATATCAATCTCGCAGTCGAAGTGACCGGAGTTGGCAATCACTGCCCCGTCTTTCATGTAAGGGTAATGCTCGTTTCGAATCACGTGCTTACAACCTGTGACCGTAATGAACAAATCACCAATCGTAGCCGCCTCGACCATTGGCATCACGCGGTAGCCATCCATAGTTGCCTGTAACGCAGCAAAGGGATCAATCTCGGTCACTACTACCTGTGCACCTAAGCCCTTGGCACGTGCAGCTACACCCTTACCACAACTGCCGTAACCGGCAACTACTACTACCTTTCCGGCAATGAGGAGGTTAGTGGAACGGATAATGCCATCGAACGTCGATTGGCCAGTGCCGTAGTAGTTATCCATTAAGTGCTTAGTCTTGTTATCGTTCACAGCCACCATGGGAATACGCAGTGCCCGAGCCTTGGCCATAGCGCGCAAGCGGATGACACCAGTAGTGGTTTCTTCACAACCACCGATTACTTCGCTCAATTGCTTAGCATGATTCTTGTGCAATTCGCTCACCAAATCACAACCGTCATCGATGGTGATGTGCGGCTTCATCTGAATCACCGAAGTCAAGAATTTGTAGTAATCCTCACGGCTTTCGCCTTTGTACGCCCAAACTGTGACACCGTTTTCTTCGGCCAATGCTGCAGCAATGTCGTCCTGCGTACTGAGCGGGTTGCAACCAGTAATGGCCACTTTGGCACCACCGGCCACAAGTGTGCGAACAAGCACACCTGTCTCTTTAGTAACGTGTAGAGCCAAACCAATGGTTAAATTGGTAAAAGGCTTTTCTTTGGCAAAGCGCTTACGCACTTCTAAAAGGGCAGCCATGCGTTTTTCGGCGATCTCTAAATTCAGGCGACCCTGGGCCGCAAGCGATGCATCTTTAATGTAAGACATAGAAAGGCAATGAAGGATGTGGCAACGAGTATACAGGCAAAAGAAACCTAATATCTACTCTATTACGGAAGCGCGGGCAATGTTTCGCCATAGGTGGTCTCAGCGCGGCCTAGTACGGCATTGAGATCGATGGTTTCGATGAGCGCTCCCTCTTGTTCCACGACGAACGATGCGAGCGAAGCTCCTAGCTGTGCTGCTTGGCGAAGTGACCAACCGGCACCCAAGCCCGTAAGAATACCGGCGCGCAGTGCATCGCCAGCGCCTGTGGGGTTTAAGATTTTTTCGGCTCGGCAAGCTGGCAATGGAATAGCCTCTTTGGGCGTGTAGAGCGTAAGGCCATCTTCACCATGACTCACAATAAGCAGTTTTACTTCTTTAAGGAGCGCATCGATAGAAAAGCCTGTCTTCTGCGAAAAGAGCTCCCATTCGTAAGCATTGCAAATCACGCCCGTGCACGAACGAATAATGCGCTGCAGTTCATCTTCGCCAAACTGCATCACCTGTTGACCGGGATCGAACAGATACGGCACTTTAGCCGAATCGCACCATTGGCAGGCTGCAGCCATCATGTGGACATCGCGAGGACTTACAATTCCAAAAGTTAAATCGGCACGTTCTGCCTGGAGATCTGGCCAAACACCAGCGGCATCGGCACCGGGGTGGAAAAACGTAATCTGTCGCTCAGCTGAATCGGTACACACAATAGCTGTCGCTGTCACAAACTTACGGAGCTTTTGAATGTACGTGGTATCAATACCGCGATCTTGCAGAGCCGTGGTGTACGTACCACCATCACTCCCCACGGTGCCCACGAGCAGTGGATTCTGATTCAGTAAACGCATGTTCCAGGCAATATTGGCGCCCGTACCACCGTAGTGACGCTCCAAACGCGGCGTTAAGAAAGCCATGGAGAGCTCATTAAGGTGTGCAGGATCAATAGCATCGGTAAAAGCGCCT
>CAZLUF010000021.1:7070-13024 GCA_964562645.1 uncultured Candidatus Peribacteria bacterium | reverse complement strand
GCATATCGGCAGGTTTCATTGTTAGTCACGCTCAATGACAACCTCAGTAGAAAAAAATGTCATCAAAAAACCGCTCCCAATCAGGAGCGGTTGAAGTGTCTTCTATTATGGTTGAGGATCTGGTTTGGTAGGAAAGCAGTTATCAGACGTGTTATCGCTTTCGTTCTTGTCGTCATCGCCCGGTGTTGGTTCATCGGCTTTTCTGTCTTCGGCAGTAGGTTCATCGTTGTAGCATTCCTTGTCATCCATCACGAATTCCTTGCCTTCATGTTTTACAATTTTAATTTTACCGGTTCCGCCGCGGTGATTGTAATCTGGCATGGGTTTATGTGGGTATGGAGTAAAGTGAGAGAAAACTCTCAAATATAATTATACAATATTTTAAAAATAAATCAAATTTGGGTTACGAAAACTGGACCATACTTGCGTCAGTCCTGCTTTCCATCGTCATCAAATACCGAGTGTAGTGAATTGCATGATGCTCGCCTTGTGATTCTAAAATTCTACTCACCGCTCGCACGACATTAGGGTGACTCATCGGTCCATTCGCCCGGATGATGCCACCGGGGGCAAGGCAGTGGAGAGCTTCGCTCAGCACTTGCGCTAGGAGAGTGGCTTCTAGTGCGTCGGTAGGATGGGGGAGTTTGGAATCGGTAATAGGCCCAGCTTTGCTAATGGCATCGGTAAGAGCAATGCACAGGCTCTCTGGGAAAATAATACGATCAAATTGGCCGAGCTCTGGCCAGTGGCCGAGCATGGTGCAGTGTATTTTTTGCATATCGCCCGGGCACTCCACAATGCGCGGATCGCTATCGGCAATAGTGAGGTGAGTGGCAGGCAAGCCTAGATCAATCAGTATCCGTTCTAAGTAGGCCGGGTGCGCACCCATACTGAGTAGGCGATGACCAGGCTTGGTCACGAGATCAAGATCTTCGGTTGTTACTAAACCGCTGACAATGTGGTGGCTTGGTCGGTAGTGCCAGGCATAGCCGTTATGCACCATGCGAGTGCTATCTGCTGGATCGAATTGATTACGAAATAATCGCTCCTCGAGCGCTGTAATCTGGGCCAGGAATTCGGTGGAGGATAACGGCAGTAGAGAAGAGAAGTGCCCAATAACTATACAAGTTTTGGTCTTTTCGTGCTTAAGTGACAATATATAAAAATATTGCTAAATGTATAAAAAGACTTATGATCATCCTAGTTCTTTCGTTCTTCGGTTTTGGTTTTGGCTAGGAGAGTCGTGTGATTTTGGTTGGCGGTATAGTCATTGGTATTTGGGTCGTGTTGTTGGTAATGCGCCGAGGGGCCGAAAGGCAACTCGAAGATGTGTTGCAGCATTTGCAGCACGAGCTAGATCTGCAGGATCATGAAAAGCTCGTAGAGGCTATTACTGTGTCACAGCGCATGCATGCCAATCTGGGATTTGCCGTAGCCATGACCCTTGTGGTCGCAGGCCTCGGCATCTACACATACTTCTGGTGACGAAAGACGGCGGCAGCCCCTCGGGGTTGCCGCTTTCGCTTATAACCTGTGTGACTGAATTTGTACTGCAAAAAGCGGTGCTTTTCTGCTATAATACAGAGAATTTTCCTTCTTTTATTTGTATGAAAAAACACAAACACTATCGTCATGTTCAAATACTCATGGTGGCTTTAGCTATTTCAGCTACAGCCAATGTGTTGCCGTTTATGGCCAGAGCTCAGTTGACGTTTCCATGGTCATCGCCACCTCCTATTGCACCAGCCGGAAATAACGAATACTGGTGCAATGGTCGTCCACAGCCTACGCCATGTTCATCGGCATCTTCGAGTCGTGTATCTTCGGCATTGTCTTCCAGTCGCTCTTCTTCGATCTCGTCATCGGGGTGGGAGTACTGGTGTAATGGTCATCCCCAGCCCACACCCTGTTCTTCCAGCTCCTCCTCGCGATCATCTGTCATCAGTTCGGCATGCACATCTTCGGCTCCGCCTCCTGCTATCGATTTATCGGTACTGCTCGATTCCGAGCAGCCACGTGTGAGCCCTGGGCAGAACGTAACGTACACGGTAAAAGTGCGTAATGGCAGCCAAGATACAGCCAAAGATGTGTCTGTCTGGATGCTCCGTAACGACATGACGTTTGTAGAATCCTCGGTGTACTGCTTAGTGCAAGCCTCCGATCCGACTTATGTGCGGTGCAATGTACCAACAGTGCCTGCCGGTCAATCTATTACCTTTACAGTCACAATGCAGACCGCACCAGATTTTACGTGCATCGATAGCACTGGTGGTCGCTCGGTGTTTGCGTTTGTGCGCACACTCAATGATTACTACCCTCAAAACGACACCAGCAACATCGTTAACACCATGCCAACATGTTGGTAAAGTGATGAGTCTCCTGCTGTATTTCTACCTCGGGCCACTTCGGTGACCCGAGGTATTTTTGTAGTAGCAATTACTTGATTTTTGGATCTGGGCAAGCTACTTCGCTAGCCCATTCGGTGGGGCAGTAGCGTTTGCATACTGGCACGGTAATGACGGCGTGTGAGTACACGTATTGGCAGCCTTTATCATCGGTGGCGTAAATTTTGGCGCCACTGGGGGCCTTGGAGTGTGGCTTGTCTTCTTTTTTCGTACAAGAGTTGGTGGTGCCATGTAACTGCGAGAATTGATTGAACCAATCGCAGTACTCAATGGTGCAGCCATCGGGCAGCGTGTGCTGGTAGCACTTGTCTTTGGTTTTGGTGGCGTACGTGCCCTCGGTTTCGGCTACGGCTTGGTCGATCACTGCGCAGGTGTTTACCTTGTAGCCGTTCGTGCAAGCAAAGCTCACGCAGCCACGCTTGAGATCGGTAGAACGTGTACAGGTTACACTGGCTTTAGAACTGGCAACCAAAGCCGAGCTTTGCGAGCGGCGACTCGAAGATTTTGAAGATGACGACACGGAGATGGTACGCGGTGAGGTGTTAAGCACAGGTAGGCGACCCAGCGACAAAGCGCTAGCGCTAGATACCATGCGTGCGCTTACAGAGCTGGAGCTCACACTCGTCGATGTTGCCATTGATGATGCTATGGACGAAGCGGGGAGTGAGCGGCTGATCTCGGACGACGATGCCACGGAGGCAACCGAGCTGCTCACGGGTAGGCGGATTGGGCTGAGTGGCTGGGTAATGCGCATTTGTGCAAAAGCAGCAGCCGGTAGAGCCAGAGAGAGGGCGAGGGCGAGGGGGGTAAGGCGTTTCATGAGTGGAGGGGGTTACGAGCACATACCAATGTAGGCTGGTTTTCCGGGACACATTTTATAACAGAGTGACATACCTTTTTTGAGTGGCGTACCGGGAATGGTCATGTAGGAGATCTCTACGCAGCTACTACCGCCAGCCGAACTGTTGCTAGGTGTGCTGCTTGGCTGGTACTTGGGGCAAATGGGGCTTTGCACCTGAGCCATTTCGTGATTTCCGGGATGGATAGAGTATTTGAGATCACACTCGTCGCTGTCGTGTACCCAAAAACTGAGGCCATCGGCACCGTACCAAAATTCAGTTTTCTGTTTGATGGCATCGCGGACGAGGTTGCAAGTGTTCAATGTAGAGCCGTCGTCGCAGTGGAAAATATCGCACAGGCCTTTTTTTTCGTACGTACACATGGTGCCGGCAGCCAGGCTAATCACTTGGTCACTGGTAGGTGTAACACCTTTGGTGGTATTCGATTTTTTAGTGCCACTTGTAGATTTTTTACTACTACTGGAACTTGAGCTGGTTTGAGCGCCAGTGTTTTTCGATTGCACCGCGGCCATGGCTGGTAGGCCAATGCTCGATACAACGGCGATGGTCGCCAGAGTGGAAAGAAGGCGTTTGGTAGTCATGCCCTCAATAGTACATGCTCAATCTGTAGGTATGTACTCGGCACAACTTCTGTCAATGTTTTTGAATGTGCATTACTTCCGCAAATTCTGCTCTACGCGGTACTTCGTAATTTCGGTAACGATCTTGAGTGGTAGTGGTTCATCGAGCGGGAACTGCACGGTGCCTTTGGAAAGCACATAGCCTTTCAATTTAGCTGCAAAAGCAGCAATTCCTGCGGCGCCGGGGTAAAAACCAATGTGCTTGGCGTACCCGGCAAAATGCACCAGGTTACCATTCAGGCGAAAGGTAGGTATACCGTAGCGGATAGCCTCCTCGGCCATGGGTGCGGCTTTGTGGATGGTCTTGCGTACTTGCTGCAGTAACTTTTGGGTAGTGGCTGGAAACTGAGCGATGTATTCGTCGATGGTGGTGTAGGCCGCAAGTTTCATAGGGCTGTAGTATACGACAAGTACGGTGACTAAAAGTAGTCAGAACTATCTGGCGCTGAGGGCTATGGCAGGTCTACACTGCCCCTCCTATGTCTCTGTTTGTACGATCTTGTGTTGGCGTTGCGGTAGTGCTCGGCATGGCAGTGGCGCCTACGGTATCTGTGGCCAAACCGGTACGCGAGCCTCTTACTTTTGTTCGTAAGCCGTTTACCGATGTGGCGCGTAGTGCCACGTACTACAAGCCGGTTGAGTTCTTCCGGCGCTTGAATGTCATTAAGGGTACGTCCGATGGTCTTTTTCGCCCCGATGATTACCTCACGCGGGCAGAGTTTGTAGCCATTATGACCAACCGTCTCTTTTTGCACGGGCGAGACGAAAATTGTGTGCAGCGCCATCTCAACACCGGAGCGCGTGAGGTCTATTTTCCCGATGTCACCGTAGATACGCGCAATGCCGTGGATATTTGCATTGCTCGTGAGCGCCAATTGGTAATTGGGTACCCCGATGGAATGTTTTACCCAGACAAACCAGTGTCGTTTGTAGAAGCAGCTAAAGTTATTTGCCGAGTATTTGCCCTCAAGGTGCGTAGCCAATCACTGCGTGATAGCGAATGGTATGTGCCGTATGTAGAACTCTTTGGGCAGTTGCAGGCGGTGCCCTCCACGGTGAATGTGAAATCGGCCCGGAGCCTCGCGCGGCCACTTAGGCGTGCCGAATTTGTAGAGATGCTCTTTAAGGTATTACAAGAGCCAGTAGCGAAAGACACACAGAATTAGTTCTGTTCGGGGTCAGTATCTTCTGCGGGGACACCAAGCGGAATCACTTTGCCAACAGCTGTGACGGTCGTAATGGTAATTCCACCGATGGTTATGGTTTTGTTGCATCGGAATCTACGCCGTGCTGAAAATCGGGTGCATCTGGCACCTTGTCTTCTGGCTTGTTTGGTTCGGGGAGATCGGGTGTGGACATGGTCTTACAGGATTACAAGGGCATATCTAATCATGTTTTACTAAAACTTGCAAAGTATAAAAAAACATGGATAATGCACTACTGCTATGGCAGGAGTGAATTCTATGGCTCAACAATTAGAAACATTGGCGCATCATATCGAGACGACAGGGGCTCGTAATACATTAAGCCACGTTGTGGCCGAACTTACCGATGAACAGCGTGGGCAATTAGCCCAGTTGGGTTTGGGGACAGAGCAGCTATTAGTGTTGCTCACAGAAAAAATGGATGTACCAGGGGAGGCAAATAAGATTGCTGGAATAGTCATCGCCGCCATAGACGAAAATGCCGATGCGACCGAAGCCGTGATTCGTGTTGAACGAGAAACATTACCATTTGCCACACAATTGCGAGCACTGTTGAAAGAGGTGCTAAGACCAGCGGCGTAATTAATCTTCTTTACGCTTCTTTTTTGGCTTGCCACCAGTTTTGGCTCGGTCGATCGTATCCTGTTTAATTTTTTGGCGCATTTCGTAAATGCGGCGTTCGTGCGGAGGCATGGCATCTAAGCCAGCCTGTGTGCGATCTTCGACATCGGCGCGCCGGGCAGCACCTTCTTGGCGACCAGCTTCTTTTTCGGCCTTTTGCCGCCTGCGGAGATCAAGTGCCGAAGCCGCTTTGGCCTGTGTTGTGGCTTGTATGGCATCAATCCGAGCCTGTCGCTCGGCTTC
>CAZLUF010000021.1:2752-7060 GCA_964562645.1 uncultured Candidatus Peribacteria bacterium | reverse complement strand
AGGTGGGGGAATTTTGCAGCTCCGGTAAGACCGCTCTTGGCTTCGAACGCATCGACAATGCGCTCGGCGAGCACTTGCATGCGGTCCCAGTAGTAACGGCCGCCACGCTGTTCTTGGCGATCGGGCAATGGCGTTGCACCTTGCAGTTCTAGTTGTTGGCGAATGTAATGGTTGGTGGCCGATTCGGTTTTAGAGGCAAACACATCGGCTCGTAGCTCCGAGCTATCACGCTGTCCAAATTTGGTGCCTAGGTAGGCAGTGACATCGAGACTCACAATGGTGTCGGCAGCTGGGTTCCAATACCGCGCCTCGCGGACATCGGGATTTTGTGGTGCATGGGGATCGGCTTCGGCAAACTGAGTTTTTTTGGCAGCCATGTAGGCATTGGGATCGTGGAACACAAACAGACAATCGATACCGCGGTGTAAGTCCAGCTGTGTTTGCAAACACGGCACAGGCTTTACGATACTTTCCATGAGTACACCTTTTTTCATCGCTTCTAAAAACGTGCCACGCTTGCGTAGCTCCTCGCATACCAAGTGATATGTATCGGCTAACCATTCGGGGAAGTACAGTTCGCGATCGACGTAGTTGGCACGCTTATCGCGCTTGGATTCACCGGTAAAATAACTGCGGTGGATGGCGCTGGTAATGGCCTGGGTATCATCGGCGATTTCGGGGAGTTCGCTACCGTGCAACTGTGTGAGCTTTGGTCCTGAGCTGACATGGAGGCAGTAGGCCTCGAACTGTTTGCCCGTCATGCCAGCCGTTGTAAAACGCACCTGATCATTCGTATCGGGCTTACCCATTTGGAACCCCTGGCGTAGTTTTTTTTGATCGTGCTGCATGACCGCGCGATCAAGTTGCGCTTCGTGTGCGGCAGCACTGGCTTCGACACTGGTGAGGTGTGGTTCTTCTGGCATCGAATCAGTATAGCAGAAAACAGGCTAGAATGCTCGCTCATTTGGCTTAATGAGGGCTGGATGACATCTGAGTAATTCTCGATGTTTCGATTTATACATGAGTATTGCTACTATTTGTCTATGGCTACTAATAAGACACAGCAGAAAGCAGCGAGTCCAGAATCGTTTTTCAAGACGCTCACCCCCGCACAGCAAGCGGAGGCCAAAGCATTACTGAAGGTGTTTGAAGAGGCAACGAAGCAGCCCGCAGTACTGTGGGGTTCTTCGCTCGTGGGCTTTGGCACGTACCACTACAAATACGAATCGGGCCGCGAGGGCGATTTTTTCCGCACCGGTTTTTCCATCCGTAAAACCGGCATTTCGCTCTACATTGGAACCATGATGGAACAGACAGATTTGCTTGCGCAAATTGGCCCACATAAAGCCAGTAAGGGCTGTCTGATGATTAAGAATTTAGCGAAGGCAGACCTCAGTGTGATCAAAAAAATTGTTCAATTAGCGTACAAGCGCAAGATTGAATTTGAGGTGTAGCCCTAGTTGAGCTGGCGCTGGAATGTGGTGCGCGACACCGCCTGAAAAAAGGCGCAGATCTGTTTATCCATATTGGTAACGTACTCAATTTTCTTTTCGAGTTCCCATGTTGGATACCCTTGGGCATCTTCCAACATGGCAGAAGCTTGTTTGATATCGAAGTTGATATATAAGCCTTGCTGCGCGCAGAGGTTCATGATCATCTCCATATACGCAGGAATCATGCCACAAAAATTGACGCGCAATTTGGAGCGCTCGCGCAGCCAAGGCTCATGTTTGCCTAGCACCTCTCGGTAGAACTTGCGACGTGCAGGATGGTTTTTATTGAAGTCGTCGATCACCAGTACACGCTCGGAGTAGTGGCGCCGTAGTTCATTAAAAAAATTGCGAATTTCTTTATGCATGCTGAGTAACTCCTGAAAATCTGCGCTGGGTTCAGCTAGATCACACTGCACACAGGTACGGAACTGCCAACCAAAACGTTCGGTTAAAAAAGCAGTGAGTTCGGGGCCGGCCGGGAGTTGTTCGATAGCCTCAAGATCGGCATCGAGGACTTCTGTCACATCTAGTATTATAATACGAAAGATCCGCTATTTGCACGTGTGTATTTGTAGCAGTGCTGTTGGGCCAGGTGGTGTACCATGCAACTATGCAAACATATACGTGGTACCAGCAGCTCATTAAACCCTCGTGGGCACCCCCACCAGCGGTATTTGGTCCGGTGTGGACGGTACTGTACGTAGGCATTTTTATTACGTTTGGCGCGGTGTTCGTTATGGTCGCCGAAAAGCGCGTGCAATGGATGGTGACCCTGCCGTTTGCGCTTAATTTGCTCTTTAACTTTGCGTTTACGCCTCTCCAGTTTGGCCTGAGGAGCAATGTGCTGGCGAGTATCGATATCGTACTCATTCTCGCTACGCTCATCTGGGCCATGAGTGCCATTTGGCCATACGCCCAGTGGGTGACGTACGCGCAAATTCCGTACCTGCTCTGGGTGATGTTTGCTACCGTGTTACAGCTCACGATTACATACCTCAATTACCGCTAAGCCTATGTTCCTCAAGCTCTACGCCACGGCTCTGCCCATCTTTTTTGCTATGGATATGCTGTGGCTAGGAGTGGTGGCCAAAAATTTTTACCGCGCGCAAATTGGGGCGCTCCTCAAGACCAATGTGAACTGGGTAGCTGCAGTTATTTTTTACCTGCTGTTTTTGGCGGGCTTGGTAGTGTTTGTCATCGAACCTGCGGTGCTCAAAAAATCGTTACCGGAGGCGCTGTTACGAGGTGCGTTTTTTGGATTAGTCACGTACGCCACCTACGATCTCACGAACTTAGCTGTCGCTAAAGACTGGCCGCTTACGGTTACAATTGTGGACTTGGTGTGGGGCACGGTGCTGGCCGCGAGTGTTTCGGCGCTCACATACCTGGTGGCTACTAAACTGGCATGAGTTCACTGGCAGTTACTGTAGGGCTGGCACTCTTCGTCTACATGACGCTCTGGTGGCTCGTGGCTCTGTACCTCAAGCGTAACGACGTAGCCGATATCGCCTGGGGCCTAGGCTTTGTGCTCATGACGTGGTTGGCATTTGCGTACTCTGCCCACTCGGCGCGGTCGCTCCTGATGTGTAGCTTGGTGACCATTTGGGGGATTCGGCTGGCTTGGCACATTGCCCGGCGTAACCGCGGTAAGCCCGAAGATGCCCGCTACGCCGCCTGGCGGCAGGAGTGGAAGCACATGGCTCTGCGCAGCTACCTACAGATTTTTCTGTTACAGGGTGTGTTGCTCTATATTATTCTGTTTCCCGTGTTACTCGTACATGCCTCGGCAGTGGTTCCGTTGCACTGGTTCGATATAGTTGGTGTGTGGCTGTGGCTCCTGGGATTTGCGTGCGAGGCTACCAGCGATGCACAGCTCAAAACGTTTTTGAGTGACCCTGCCAACCATGGGCACATTATGGATAGGGGACTCTGGGCGTACTCGCGCCACCCCAACTACTTTGGTGAAGTGGTGCAGTGGTGGGGCATGTATCTACTAGCGGTCGCGGTGCCCTCTGGGTACGCCACTATCTTCAGCCCACTCCTCATTACGTACCTCATTCTATTTGTATCTGGTGTGCCGCTGCTCGAACAAAAATATGCCGGGCGACCAGATTTTGAGGCCTACAAAAAACGGACCAGCAGGTTTGTGCCGTGGTTTAAGAAAACTGCGTAGTGGTACGTAATGCCGGTAGAGGTACATCGACATGGCCTGCATATTGGCTATACTCCCCCTATTCCTTCCATTCTGCTCATGAAAGCTCTTACCATTACTATGCGTGTTCTCTTGGGTCTCATTTTGCTGATGCCCGTGCTTGGCGCATTGGGAGTGTTCCCCGCTCCCACGGCCGATATGTACACCCCGCAGGCCTGGGCGTTTATGAAACCCCTTATGGATACCGGCTACATGATGCCCCTGATTGGCCTTACCTGCGCCGCCGCGTTGGTGTTACTGCTCACAAGCCGCACGGCCTTGATGGCAGTGGTGTTGGTGCCGCTCACAGTAAACGTGGTGCTCTTCCATTTGTTCTTGGAGCACGAGCCACTGGCCTCCACTATTTTTGGTGACTTACTCCTTGTACTAAATATCTTCTTTTTGTGGACCGAGCGCAGCAAGTACCAGGCGCTGTGGGCACCCACGTGTGTGCTGAAGAAGTGAGGGGGTAAGGCTTTGGTGTACTAACTTTCGCGAGATGTAACATATTTTAATCGCACTAGTTTTAGTAAGTGGTACAATTCGACTTATTACGCACCTTAATAGTTATATGCCAAAGAAAGCCAAAGAGACTAACAAAAACGGCAATGGTGCTGCGCTCGG
>CAZLUF010000021.1:1370-2742 GCA_964562645.1 uncultured Candidatus Peribacteria bacterium | reverse complement strand
CCTATTAAGTCGCCCTCCGCTTATCGTTATGCCACGAACAAAAAGTGCCAAGACATCCAAGGACAAGAACGGTGCCAATCTCGGCTTCGAAGAGAAGCTCTGGGCGGCAGCGGACAAGATGCGCGGCAACATGGATGCATCCGAGTACAAGCATGTCGTCCTCGGTCTCGTTTTCCTTAAATACATCTCCGACGCGTTTCAGGAGCGCTACGACGCGCTGAAGGTCGAAGAGTTCGCTGATCCCGAAGACCGCGACGAATATGCGGCGTTCAACGTGTTCTGGGTTCCGAAAGAGGCACGCTGGGCACACCTGCAGTCCAATGCCAAGCAGCCGACCATCGGCAAGGTTATCGACGACGCCATGGTCGCAATTGAGCGCGACAACCC
Organism: uncultured Candidatus Peribacteria bacterium; assembly: GCA_964562645.1. Classification (GTDB taxonomy): domain Bacteria; phylum Patescibacteriota; class Gracilibacteria; order Peribacterales; family Peribacteraceae; genus CAZLUF01. Next base: position 2,355 of record CAZLUF010000021.1, on the reverse strand, counting down.
GTCCCTGCGTGGTGTGCTGCCGAAGGACTACGGCCGTCCGCAGCTAGACAAGCATCGCCTCGGCGAGCTTATCGATCTTGTGGGCACCATCGGCCTCGGCGATGCCGAAAGCCGCAGTAAGGATATCCTCGGACGTGTGTACGAGTATTTCCTCGGACGCTTCGCCAGCGCGGAGGGGAAGGGCGGCGGCGAGTTCTACACCCCACAGGCGGTCGTTAAGCTCCTTGTTGAGATGATTGAGCCGTACAAGGGGCGTGTGTATGACCCGTGCTGCGGTAGCGGAGGCATGTTCGTTTCATCGGAGCGATTCGTGGAAGCGCACGGCGGCCGCATCGGTGATCTGTCTATTTACGGACAGGAGAGTAACCACACGACGTGGAGATTGTGCAAAATGAACCTCGCCATCCGTGGCATCGAGGGGAACATCGGCGAGCGCGACGCGGATACCTTCCACAACGACCAGCACCGCGACCTCAAGGCCGATTTCATCCTCGCCAATCCGCCCTTCAACATAAGCGACTGGGGCGGGGAGCGCCTGCGAGACGACGTGCGCTGGAAATATGGAGCTCCACCCGCAGGTAATGCGAACTTCGCGTGGGTGCAGCATATCGTGCATCACCTCGCGCCAACGGGCATTGCGGGTTTTGTTCTTGCCAACGGATCTATGAGTTCGGATCAGTCGGGGGAAGGTGAGATCCGTAAGGCAATCATTGAGGCCGACCTCGTCGACTGCATGATCGCATTGCCTGGACAGCTTTTTTACACAACGCAGATCCCTGTTTGCCTCTGGTTCCTCGCGCGCAACAAGAAGAACCACGGCTTCCGCAACCGCAGCGGGCAGACGCTCTTCATCGATGCTCGCAAGCTCGGTCATCTCGTCGACCGTACGCATCGTGAATTCACAGATGAGGATATTGCGCGGATCACGGGCGCATACCATGCGTGGCGGGGAGAGAAGAACGTCGGGGAGTACGCGGATATCGCA
>CAZLUF010000021.1:0-1360 GCA_964562645.1 uncultured Candidatus Peribacteria bacterium | reverse complement strand
ACATTCGGGAACATGGATATGTCCTGACACCTGGTCGGTATGTAGGGGCAGAAGAGCAGGAAGTGGATGGTGAACCATTTGAAGAAAAAATGCGGCGACTCACCCATGAGTTGTCAGTACAATTTTCTGCATCCCACAAGCTAGAGGCGGAGATTTCAAAAAATTTACATAGCGTCGGCTTCTCTTCTTTAAATGAAGCATGAATACATCTTGGCCAACAGCAGCGCTAAGCGATCTAGCAGAATTGTCTGGTGGCTTTGCATTTAAGAGTGGAGATTACGCACCGAGCGGACGTTTTGTTCTGCGCACTCTTAACATCCGTGAAGATGGATCGATTCATAAAGATGATGCGGTGTATCTGCCAGAGGATCTATGTCCACAATTTGCACGTTTTGAACTTGAAGATCAGGACACACTTTTTGTCATGGTGGGTGCAACGCTCGGGAAAGTTGGCTTTGTTCAATCCAAGGATCTTCCTGCATTACTTAATCAAAACATGTGGCGTATTCGTGCAAAAAAAGATATCGCCGATCCAAGATATGTTCATTATGCTTTTCGGTATGTTGTTAAGGCCAGTTTGGCATGGGCGTCTGGGAGCGCGCGTGATTTTGTTCGAAGGGATGATTATCGGAATCTAAAAATTCCCAATCCTCCACTCGCTGAACAGCGTGTTATAGGACATATTTTAGGTACGATCGATGAAAAAATAGAGCTCAACCGACGCATGAACGAAACACTCGAGGCGACTGCCCGCGCAATTTTCCAATCATGGTTCGTCGATTTTGATCCCGTGCGCGCGAAGGCGGAGGGCAGGCAACCGTTCGGCATGGATAGCGAGACGGCGGCATTGTTCCCTGATTCATTCGACGGGTCGGAGGTAGGGCAAATTCCGAGGGGGTGGAAAATTGGCACAGTTGAAGATATTGCATTGCTTAGTAAAGCTTCACTGAGCCCAAGTCAGTATCTAGATGAAAAATTTGACCACTACAGTATTCCTGCATTTGATGAAGGTCGCCGTCCTGCTGTTGATCGAGGGGTAGATATTAAGAGTAACAAGTTCTTGGTAACGGCTGACAATGTATTGATATCTAAGCTGAATCCGCACACTCCTCGTGTGTGGCTACCCTCGATCATCTCAGCGCGTCGGTCAATTAGTTCTACTGAATTCTTGGTGTTCAAACCAAATGACTGCTCACGTGAATTTATCTACTCACTGTTTTCCTCGGGTGCATTTTTGCGCACTTTTGTAACGATGGTGACAGGTACTTCTGGTAGTCATCAACGTGTGCAACCTAGGTCATTACTGTCTATGCAAGTATTAATCCCTTCTCAGGCATTGATCGATAAATATACAAATGTA
>CAZLUF010000020.1:0-13383 GCA_964562645.1 uncultured Candidatus Peribacteria bacterium | reverse complement strand
TACCCGCCATTTGGTCTTTGGTGTTGTATGTACTATCACTCAGTCTGTTTGGCTCAGTGGTAGCTGTGTTCGATGACTGGTGTAAGCGTCGCAGCTCTGGTGCTCCTAATAAAAAAGGTGGTATTACCGCTATGGCTAAACTCCTTTCGGTGTTGTTTGTGGCAGGGTTAGTGGCATGTTGGTTCTATTTTAAAAATCAGTATCATCAAATCGATGTGCCGTTCTACGGTAGTGTCGATATTGGTTTTTGGTTTATTCCCTTGGCCATTTTGGTGATTGTGGGAACTGCCAATGCTGTGAATGTCACCGATGGTCTCGATGGTTTGGCCGGGGGTTTGCTCATCATTGCGTTTAGTGCCTTTGGTATTCTGGCCTTCTTGCAGGGTCTTTATGCCTTGGCTGCCTTCTGCGCCGTTATTGTCGGTGCGGTAGGTGCCTTCTTGTGGCACAACGTGCCGCCAGCTCTTTTCTATATGGGCGATACTGGAGCTTTGGCTTTGGGTGGAGTCCTGGGTGTTATTGCCATTATGACAGATCACATTCTCCTTCTGCCGATTGCGGGCAGTGTGTTTGTGATCGAGATGCTCTCGGTCATCATTCAATTGACCAGCAAGAAGTTCCGTGGTGGAAAGAAGGTCTTCAAAGCAGCTCCTATACATCACCACTTTGAGGCTCTGGAATGGGGCGAAAGTAAGGTAACGATGCGTATGTGGATTATTGGGGCCTTTTCGGCTTTTCTGGCTATCGTTATGGGTATCTACGGCTAGAAGGCGATCAAAAGCGAGATTCTCCAAATTCTCACATTTCGTCACTTCATTCGAGGGTAGCCATCTAGTACACTCGGCTCATGCTACGTATTGCCATTAACGGCTACGGCCGTATCGGACGTAATGTCCACCGTCAGTTTGTCGAACACTATGCCGACTTGGTTGAAGTAGTGGCAGTAAATGCCACCTCCACTGCCGATGTGCGCGCCTATTTGCTCAAGTTTGATTCGCTCCATGGCCGCATTAAGGCCGATGTTAAAACCGAAGGTGATCACTTTACGGTCAATGGGAAAAAAGTGCATGTGGTAAAAGAGCGCGATCCTGCGAAGTGCCCTTGGAAGGAATTGAAAGTAGATATCGTCATTGAGGCCACAGGTAATTTTGAGACTCGTGCCGAACTACAAGGTCACCTCACCGCAGGGGCCAAGCGCGTGGTAGTTACGGCTCCGGTTAAAGACGATACGCCAACTTTTGTAAAAGGTGTAAACGATGATCTCCTGACGAAAGAGATGGATATCATCAGTAACGCTTCGTGTACCACCAACTGTATTGCGCCGATTATTCAGGTGATTGATAGAAAATTTGGTATAGAACACTTACTTGTCGGTTCTGTGCATGCCTTTACGGCTTCGCAAAATTTGCTTGATAATAAGCCCCAGGAACCGGGCGAACTCCGCCGTGCTCGCGCTGGTACCCTCTCAATTATTCCGACGAAAACTGGTGCAGTAAAAGCCTGTGCAGCAATCTTCCCTCACCTTAGAGGTAAAATGGATGGTATGGCTTTCCGTGTGCCAGTACCAACTGTGAGTTGTGCCTACATGTCCTTTACCGTCAAAAAATCGACCACCGAGCAGGAGGTACTGGCCGTGCTCGAGGCTGCAGCTACCGATCCCAAAGTAAAGGGGGTGCTGGCCGTGTCGCACGAGCAGTGTGTGAGTATCGATTTCCAGACCGATCCCCATTCTTCGATTGTCGATGCGCCTTCAATTAAGGTAGTGGATGGTAAAGCTCTGCAGATTCTTTCGTGGTACGACAACGAGTGGGGCTATGCCATGCGCGTCACCGAAATGGTACTCAAAGTTGGTTCGCTGATGGCGTAACTCATTCCTTCTCTTACATGTCCACCACCTCTCGTCCATCGCTCAATTCGTTTTTGGCTAACGAGTGCAAAGCTCCCGATTCGCTACGTCATTTACTGTTGGATATCGCGCGGGCGTGTAAGTACATTCACTACGCCATTCGTACCACCGATGCCGGTTTAGCGGGGAGTGTAAATCAATTTGGCGAAGAGCAAGTAAAACTCGATGTATTAAGTAATGAGCTCATCGAAAAGCAGCTCCGCGAGAGTGGCCTTGTAAATTCATACATTTCCGAAGAACAACAAGATGTCATTCAGTTAGATGCTGGTGCACCATATGCCGTAGTCTTCGATCCGCTCGATGGCTCTTCGTTGATAGAAGTGAACTTTGCCATTGGTAGTATCTTTGGTATCTACAAAGGTAAAGATGTTATTGGTCACACGGGTCGCGAAATGGTGGCTGCTGCGTACTGTCTCTATGGTCCACGTACCATCTTTGTCTGTTCCACAGGCAGTGGTGTGCATGAGTTCATTCTCAACGAAGTAGGTGAATTTGCTCTCTTACGCTCATATTTAGGTATTGCCGATACTGCTAAGACATTCTCGCCAGGCAACATTGGTGCTGCTATCGATACGCCCGCGTATCGCTCGCTTATCGAAACCTGGACGAACGAAAAATTCGGTTTGCGCTACAGTGGCTGTATGGCTGCCGATTGTCATCATGTTCTCAGTAAGGGCCAGGGTGTATTTACGAATATTGGTGGCAGTAAGTATCCACAGGGTAAATTGCGTTTGGTATTCGAGTGTGGCCCCTATGCATTTTTGGCAGAACAGGCTGGAGGAGCTGCTAGTACCGGTACCGATGCTATTCTTGATGTTCGTATTACCGAAATTGATCAGCGCTGTCCGATCATTTATGGGTCTAAGAACGAGGTTGAGCGAGTGTGTCGGGTGCTGACTGTGTAGTTCGGCACGATGTTATGGTGGGCAGGCGTTTGGTACGATGGTTCGAAATGTATCGCAGTCGCCCTTCGGTACACCGCGTTATGTCATCGTGAGTGATCGGAGCGAAGCGAAGATTGTATCGAACCATACTAACGCGGCACTCAGGGTGACATGCGGTCCTACTCACTATGAAAAAATTGCCGCCTCGAACCATACAAGTGTTTTACGTATACTGTTCAATCCCAAAACGGTTCTACAAGCGCTTTGGCAATCACCTCATCGAGCGTCTTAGTCGGCTCAATTTTTTTACGCTTCCCTTCCAGCTTAAACACGTTCTTCATCGACTTATAGGTGCCAAATGGAAAGGTTTTACGCCAGCTACGCTCCCCTTCTTTCGCCTTAAAAGGCTTCGATTTAGGATTTCCATTGCGGCTCCATTCCACTCGGCCTACTACAGCCTGATTATCGGGATCTACATACACCAAATCACCATCGTGAAAGGTGGTATCGCTAATGGGGGCAGGTGTAGGAGCCTGTTCAGGAGCCGGTGTGGGGGCTGGAGTGGTATCGGTCATGGATGGTGCGGATGTTCTTCGATGGGTGGAGGTGCTGGTGGTGGCGGAGGTGGTGGCGTAGCCATGAGCGGCGTAGCCGGTTCTTTGGCGGTATTGGGCGGAGTATCTTCGGGGTGACGGAACACTTCTTGCGACTGATGTTTACGCTGGGCACTAAACCGAATAGCAGATTCCAAGAGGGCTACACCGGTTCCCACGAGTGTTAGGTAGATACCCAGGCGTACATCCATGCGGGTGAACTCGAAGGACACTCGAAACAGAACCGATAGTGCAGCGGTAGTTAGTATAAACGATTGTCCCGAGAGCACTAGGCGTAAAATGTCACGGTGTTGTTTGGGTATCCAGTGTGGTCCGCCGGCTAATGGCACAATGGTCATCAGGAGCTGAAACGCACTCAAGAATAAGATGATCCAGCCGAGGTAAGCGGTGTAAAACCCAAGGCCAATGAACAGGACTTTATCATCACCAAACCAGTCGCCACTAATCCAAGGGAGAAACACGCCAACAACACTAAGCACAAGCCCGGCGTGCAAAATTTGCTCCTCTAGCTCCATAGCCCGAAGTGCCCGGTAAAAGCGGGATACCATAGGCCGGTACTCTAGCAGAACTTGCTGTCAATTCCGAGCAAAAGCGGGCGATTTTGCTCGGAATGGCACTAGACGGTTTGTACCGAGCTTGCCACAATGTTTTTGTGAACCAGCCGCTACTTATTATCGATGCCCGGGAGGCCATGCTCGCTAAAAGAACCGGTAAGGGTCAGTGGACTCGGGGGCTAATTTCGGCCTTACTGCAACGTGGTGCCAACTACCGTATCTGTCTCTTGGCGTATGCCGATGATGCATCTGTGCCACCGGAGTGGCAAAAGCTAGGCGTGTTGGTGCAGGGTATTTCGGCTCGCGGGATACGTTGGCAACTACGAGCGGCTTGGTATGTGTGGCAGCAGCGTCCACGCATCTACCTCAGCCCCATCAGCTACATTATTCCCGCTTGTTTGGGTTGGCTCATTCCTTGTGTGACGGTCGTGCACGATCTAATTGCCTTTCGTGGCGAACCACACGATGTACGGGCCACTCGTATCGAACGCTGGACATTACCAGCGGCAGTCCGGTTTAGTCGTTCTCTCCTCGCTATCTCCGCTCAAACCAAGCAGGATCTGTTGGCTAAATTTACACACCTATCACCCGATCGTGTGACAACGGTCTATGCCGGGCCCATGCGTCAATTTACTGTAGGCGATGCCGATAACCTCTACATTCTTTCGGTGGGCACACTCTGTCCACGTAAGAACCAAAAACGCCTGGTTCAGGCGTATGCCAAATTACCAGCTGAGCTACGTGCTAAACATGCGCTTATTTTGGCGGGTGCACCGGGCTGGGAGTATCAGGATACAGTTGAACTTGTGAAGAAAACACCTGGTGCCGAGTGGCGTGGTTACATTCAAGATAGTGAGTATTTTGAACTCCTGCGTCATGCTTACGTTTTTGCACTGCCTTCGCTGTACGAAGGCTTTGGTCTCCAGGTTTTAGATAGTCTGCAAGTCGGTATTCCTACCCTCACAAGCCGGGCCGGCAGCTTGGCAGAAGTAGCCGGGCCGGCAGCCTTCTTTGTCGATCCCCTCTCGGTAGAGGCAATTGCGAGTGCTTTATTACGTTTGCTTACCGATGCCGAATTACGGCAGCAATTACGGGCGCAGGGGCCAATCCAGGCAGCAAAGTTCAGTTGGGATCGCACGGCTGGCCTGGTGCAAGAGGTCTTTGACCGTGTAGCATAACGTCCATGTTGCAATTCAAACGTATCGGCGTCACGGTAAAGTCAGATCTCGCTGGCGAAGAAGCCGCGGTACGAAAAGTCGTCAAACTACTTCAGAAATCAGGGGCGCAGGTATGTATCGATGCAGTACGAAGTAGTAAATTGCCCAAGTTACCAGGTACAAAATTATTTGAGTGTGTTGATGATATCGATTTGCTGGTGGTGATGGGGGGCGATGGTACGATTCTGCGTGCGATTCGTGAGCTCGAAAACTTTAGTGTGCCAATGTTCTGTATCAACCGTGGTTCGGTCGGTTTCTTGGCCGAGGCCACCATGGAAGAGATTGATACGCTCATTCCTGATTTCATGGCGGGGAAAGGTGTTATCGAAGAACGCAGTATTATCACACTTACCGCCACCCGTGGTAAAAAGAAGCTGTACTCTGGTTATGTATTAAACGAGGCGGTTATTTCGCAGGGCAGTATCGCCCGCTTGTTTGATCTGGAGACCAATGTTAACGGTCAGCCCCTCACTACCTTTAGGGCCGATGGTTTGATCATTGCCACGCCTACCGGTTCTACTGCCTATTCATTGGCTGCCGGTGGCCCCATTGTGCACCCAACATTACCGGCTATTATCCTAACGCCTATTAACCCGCACTCGTTCAGTCAAAAGCCCATCGTCATTCCCGGTGAACACTGTACCGATGTGATTGTGCAGGCCAAATCGAACAAATTCCGCGATGTGCAAGTGAGCCTCACGCTCGATGGCCAAACCTATGTGCAGCTGCAGCGTGGCGACCATGTGCATGCCAGTATGGATGGTCGCACAGCTAAATTTTTGCGCCGCGCTAAAGAAACCTTTTACGACACACTACGCCTTAAACTCAAATGGGGTGAGGGGCCAGAGCAGTAATCTATAGAGCTATGCTGACGAAAATAGGTCATCGGGTAGTTATAGTTCCTGTGCTAGGCATCACGGTCTTGCTTGGATATATGCTAGCCATGGCAGCACTGTATCGCGTAGAAGTACTTGATGCGCTAAGTGTATATGTCTCAGCGGCGGTCATTACTGTGTTGGCGCTTTTGGATCTCAGTCGAATCAAATGGTTCGAGGTACAAGACAATACGCTGCATTTTCATTCCCTGTTTCAATCGAGCGCCATACCGTTATCGACACTTCAATTTAGAACACATAAAAATGTTTGGTCTGCCTTGGCTATTTTTTTGAGTTACTTTGGGAAGGGTTGGTATGTCCATGATTACGAAGTTGTGCAGTTACAAATAGGTACAGATCGGTGGTGTGCGCTTGCGATTATTTCGTCGCAACTCGGAGATGGCTTGGTACTGTGGCGTGGTGAGTTTTTAACGTTGCTTGGTTTACAGAGCCATATCGTTCACGCCGAGAGAATCAAGTCTTATCAGCAGCTAGAGCAATTACGCCAAGCTCGTGCTTATCGATCCTTAAGTTGGGGTTTGGTGATAGCACTGTGCGCTTTAGTACTGATGTACTATTTTCCAGATGAATCTATGCGAGTGCTGAGTAAAATTACGCAGTGGCTGCCAGATCGGCCACACCGAGGAGGTGTGCAATATTACGAGATCCCACAATGATCAAACTAGCCTACCCAAACGGTGGCCCCGAAGCGCAGTTTAATTATGAGAGTTTCGATTTTTCTGATCCCGAGCAAAAGCTGCCTGTAGTGAGGCAAGATATTGCTAAGCGCTTACGTCAGTTGCTTTCAGAAGTTGATTGTACTGAGGTCAGTGGTCTGTTTTTAGATATGGATTCGGTTCTCCAAAACTATCGATTCATGGATCGCTGCATAGCTCTTGAGGAACAGCACATGGTGATTGGTGGCGTTACTCTGCGCCTAATGTGGAACTACTACAAATCACTCAAGTTGGTTCTGAATTTAGCAGCTTAACTTATCGTACGATCATAGCCTCGCGGCTGCGGCCAGTGCCAATGTAGCGCACGGGTAGCCCGGTCTTTTTTTCGATAAAGAGTACCAAATCTTGGGCGGCCTTAGGGAGTTTCGCAAAATCGGTGATGTCGGTAGTTTCGCAGTTCCAGCCGGGCAGTTTCTCGTACGTTACTTCGCCATCGGCGTTCTGGCTTACGGCTACTGGAATCTCAGTTTCGGCATCCAGGACATCGAGCTTCGTTAGGTTCCAGCAATCAAAACCATTGAGCATGGCGCTGTGCTGTAAATCGGGAATCGAGATCCAGCCACAACGGCGGGGGCGACCGGTTACCGAGCCGTACTCTCCACCTCGTTCACGTAGGCGGGTGGCAGCAGCTTCGTCGGCTTCGGTCAAAAACGGGCCCGAACCCACGCGAGTGCAGTAGGCTTTGGCGACCCCAATACAGCTGGTGACGTGTTTGGGGGCTAGGCCCAAACCTTGGAGCGCACCGGCTAACGTGGTTTGGCTGGAGGTGACGTACGGGTACGTACCATGGTCAATATCCAGGAGAGTAGCCTGAGCGCCTTCGATGAGAATGCGTTTTTTGTCGAGAACATAGTTGTGTAGTACCTCAGCTCCGTTATGAATCACGCAGCTCTGCACTTTGGTTTGAGCAGCTTTGAACTGCGTAAATTCTTGTTCAATATTCACGGTCACGCCAAAACGCTTTTGGACTTCCTCGGCACGTCCTTTCAAGTATTGACGCACTTCTTCGTCGGCATAGTGCAATGCCTCAAGTCGTAGCCCGCGGCGAGCCGCCTTATCCATGTAGGCCGGGCCGATACCGCGCTTGGTGGTGCCAATAACCGTCCCCTTTTGAGCGGCACGTTCGGCTTCTAAGGCACCATCAATTTCTTTGTGGAAATCGAACACAATGTGGGCGTTACTGTAGATTTTTAAGCGTGAGACAATCTCGATACCGGCGGCTTCTAGTAGTCCAATTTCCTCAAGCAACGTTGGCAGGTGGATCACCATGCCACCGCCCAGAATCACCGGTTTACCGGCATGCAAACAGCCAGAGGGCAACAATCGAAAGACATGTTTCGTATTGCCCACCACAATCGTGTGTCCGGCGTTGGCTCCCCCGCAGGCGCGAGCAAGTACATCGAATTCCTGAGTTAAGATATCGATCAATTTGCCTTTGCCTTCGTCGCCCCATTGGGCGCCCATAACGGCAGAGACTTGACCAAGCGAAGAGGAGGTGGACATGGCTGGAGTATAGAGTGACAAGCATGTGGTTGCCAGCAGCAAGCGAAGGTATTCCTACTTATACAACTAGTGCAGTGTCTGTTCACGGTGACATTCCATGAAAAATCCACGGCAAAATTGATGCGCTTTGGCTTGGCTGATTAGTTCGGTAATGAGTTCATTTCCGACCTCGCCGCCAAAGAGCGCCATGTGCGGTTCAAAGTCGGTCACGTCTTTCATGAGGGGGCGGTGCAGCGGTATGTACGGTGGGTTACTGACAACGATGAATGGTTTGGTTAGATCACCAAACGGTGTGAGTAGCGAACCCTGCCGAAATTCTACGCGCTTCCCAACACCCAGAGCAGTCGCATTTTTTTCGGCAACGGTGAGCGCGGCCGAAGAGAGATCGCTAGCCAAAATCTGAAAATCCGGCAACTCACAGGCAAGAGTGAGGGCGATACAGCCACTACCGGTGCCGATATCAACAATCGTTTGGACATCGTGTAAATCGCTCCATTGCTGGGTCCAGGCCACAATATCGGTATCGGTTTCGCGCTCGCGGTCGGTGGTTTTGTTGGCAAGCGTATGGAGCACAAGTTCTACTAGGCCTTCGGTAGAAGGACGAGGAATCATGACATATTCGTTGACGATAAATGGTCGGCCAAAAAATTCCTGGCGACCCGTAATGTAGGCTACTGGTTCCAGCGCACGGCGGCGCTCGAGAGCGTGCGCCCACTTCGTCCACGCCTCTGGATTCAATTGATCACTCGCATGCGCTATGAGCCAACTACGGTCGCAATTGAGAATACTACTTAGGATCACCTCGGCGTCGTTACGCGGAATATCTATGCCACGGAGTACATCTTGGATCTGCATAGGGGTATAGTGCCATACGATGCAACACTTGGTTATCGATTGTCGATTCTCGGGCACGGGCACGGGCCTCAGTCGCTTTACGCGCGAAATGGTCACGGCGCTCGTAGACTTGCCGGCAACTCCATCTTCATTTTCGATCACCTTGCTCGTGCAAGGGCTAGATGAGCCGTGGCTCAAGGCGTTACCCAAGTGGGTACAGAGCCTACCTACTACTATCCCCCACTACTCGTGGCGGGAGCAGAGTGAACTTCCACAGTTGCTTCGGGCCCTTAAGGCCGATCTTTTTTTAGCGCTACAGTTCAACAGCCCCTGGCTCTGCCCTGTGCCTTTGGTGGTTGTGGTGCACGATCTTATCCTGCATCGGTATCCAAACCAGGCCGGGCTTATTAAGCGCATTGCCTATCGCCTCCTCATGCGTCGGGCGGTCACTCAAGCTCGCCAAGTCGTAGCGGTCAGTCAGTCCACAGCGGCCGAACTTTTGGCGGAATATGGGGCACAGATCTCGCCTGTTCATGTCTGTAGTGAGGGTGTTTCGAATTCCTTCACTCCCGCTTTAAAAGAACAGATCCAATTGGTGCGAGACAAATTTGAACTCAGGCGATCTTTTTACCTGTACGTCGGAAACTGCAAAGAACATAAGGGGGTTCTAGAACTTGTCCGGGCATATGAGCAGTCTGGCGCGGCCGCCGATCTGGTGCTTGTCACGCAAGATCCTGCCGCCCGTGCTTGGCAAGCAATTCCGGGCGTGCGGGTGCTCCAAAACGTTCCCGATGCCGATTTGCCAGCCCTGTATTCTGCGGCACTCAGTTTCGTGAGTCTATCGTATATGGAGGGCTTTGGCTTACCGGTACTCGAAGCCGCGGCTTCCGGCTGCCCCAGTATTGTGCGCGATATTCCAGCCTTTCGCGAAATTGCGAGGCCTTCTACTCGCTTCGTGGCCGATACTCAGGCAATGTCGGTAGCCTTACGTGAGGGAGTAAGTACCCCTCCCTCGCGCGATCCGCAGAACGAGTTACCCAGCTGGCAGCAGGCTGCCGATCGATTACTTGCGGTTTTGCAAGCTCACTCCTAAAAGTATGGATTCCGTCCGCAGTATCCTCCCCAAAGTGCTCGAAAAGCGTGGCCTCCATGAGTCTGCCAAGGCGGCACGGGTTCTTACGCTGTCCGAAGCTTGGTTACAAAAACGGTTCCCTGCCCTCTCGCAACCGCGTTTATGGCACATGCTTCACTGTAAAAATGGCGAGGTTACTATCGCTGTCGATCACGCTATTGCCGGGCAAGAGATTCAGCTCGCAGCCCCCGATTTGCAGCACTATTTGCACGAGCAGGTACAGCAGTCATTAGTTGTGCGTGTTGTGCGCGAACGGGCGCTTCGTCAAAAATAGCTTGCTCAGGCACAGTAAGATCCCTACACTCCGCCCGATGCTAGTTATTCGTCTCCAAAGAACCGGTCGCGAGAACCTTCCCTCCTACCGTATTGTCGTGGCCGAAAAGGCTCGTCCTGTGAAGGGAAAGTTTTTAGACATGTTGGGTCACTATCTCCCTGCCCGCGAAAAGCCGGTGTTTGAGTGTGATACAGCCAAAGCTCAGGAATGGATCAAAAAAGGTGCCATCCCTAGCGATACCATTGCTCGTCTGTTCAAAAAGAACGGTGTGCCGAACATGGATAAGTACATTGTCCGCTACGCTAAGCAGAAATCCAAGAAAGAGCAGCCCGCTGCAGAAGCCGCTCCAGCGCAAGCTGCAGCGTAGTGACACAGCGTTTGAGTTTCTCTACGATTAGATTATGACGACCGATACGACAGTGCCGACAGGCGTCAATGCTCAGCCACAGGGAGAGGTTCCGGGATTCAAATTCCTGGAGTATGTTCTCCGCTCTTTGGTTGAAGACCACGACCAACTCCACATCGATCAGCGTATCGATGATTTAGGTATTCTCCTTACGGTTTCCGTGAGCGCCCGCGATATGGGTAAGCTTATTGGTAAATCTGGTCAAACAGTTAAGGCTCTCCGCACATTACTGCGAGTGCTCGGCGGTACGCAGACACGCCGTATCAATATGAAAATTCTTGAACCTCAAGCGTAATTCCCCTCTCTCTATATGATTCGTGATTTACTCGAAGGCGGCAGTGTCATGCAAATCTTTGCAGTGTTCATTGCTCTCGCTCTTATTGCAGCTTCTATCCTGTGTCTCGTATTCATTATTGTGGGCGGTATCAGTTTTATTCTATCAGCGGGTAACGAAGAGAAGATTAAAAAGGCAGTGCACACTATTCGCTTTGCCATTATTGGTCTCTTTATTACCTTCTTTGCCTTCTTTGCTGTTTCTTGGCTCAGCAAATTGCTCGATATTCCTTTTGAACTCAAGTTCGATACTATCCTCGGAATCATGCAGGACATCTTGCAGTCGTTGCAGTAAAGCGGGAGTAGTAGCTCCAGATTGTAATTTTGTGAGTAACTAGTAGGCTACGCGTATGCGTCGCCTACTTTTTTTTAGCCTAGTGATTGTTTCGGTTCTATCTGTTACTCCGGCTTCGGCAGCCATTCGTCGACCAGTAAAACCTGCGGCTGCAGTCGATTTCTCCAAGTCGACGACTGTCACTTTGCCATTCAAAATTCAGGCCACTTTACCTGGCACCTGGAAAACCGATTCCACCTCCGAAAAACAGCTGAAGGTAACTAGCGATATGGGAGTACTCACTGCCGAAGAGTGGAACCGCGACGACTGTGGTTACCAGCCTATTCGTGTTAAGGCGCAGACCTCTTGGACTAAAAAAGAAAAGAACGCTAGTCAGGCGCAGTTCCGGGTCGAAAATCTCAGTTACAACCGCTCGTCTTACAAAGGTTTCCGTTGGAATACCTACAATGCTGAATTAAAGCAGGTCGACTATCACTTCTGCTTGGCCCAAACACCAAACGAGGCCATTGCTCTAACACTTGTGACTACGAATCCCGGCATGGCTGATTACTTTAATATGCAGATGCCATCTTTGTTTGCCGTGCGCACGAGTCGTCGGTAATTGCCTTAGTGAGAATAGTATAGGATAATCTATATATGGCACCTGAACTCAGAGTGTTTCGGGGGAATGAAGATGATCCAATTGATCCATTGCCAGCACGGGGATCGATTCCAAGATCACAAGAGGTGCACTTTTATCAGCCACCTCATTCGATACGAGCGGAGCAACTACGAACAACAAAAATACTTGGAATTGCTGGTGGCATAGCCCTTGGTGTTGTATTGCTAGTACGTGGTTGTCAGAATGACGAGATTGGGACTGGTACTGCCGCCGTAACAAAAATCAGCATTTCCTCAAAGTAGCTCTAGTAGTACAGCGCACGAAATCTAGTGTGTGATAGTGGCATTGGCAGGCAAGTCTGCTTATTAATATCAGCCTGCCACCAGGCGGAGCGAAGCGAAGTAGTGTGTGATGTTTGTTATTGAGAAGTTCTTACTAGAATTGCTGCCACGGGAGGGGTTGGGAGGTTCTCCTCCCAATCAAAAGAATCCTGCCACCAGGCGGAGCGAAGCGAAGACTGGTGGGCGCCAAGGGAGTCGAACCCCTGACCCTCTCGGTGTAAGCGAGATGCTCTAACCACTGAGCTAGGCGCCCGATGATGTGAAGTGGTTTCGATTCTATTGCAGCGAGCATTCCTTCTCAATTGTTCGTCCCGTAGACGGGACTCACCCACTGAGCTAGGCGCCCGATGCTGCAAAAGCTGGCGATACATTCCTCCAGCCGAGAGATGTTACGGGGACTTGCAAAGGATTTCAATAGATTCGCTTGCTGTGAGCCTAGTTTACGCCATAGACTGTGCGGGTTCCCGTTTCTCTATGCTTTCTGTATTGACCATCATTCAAGCCGTTGTTGCTGCCTTGCTCTCGCTCTGCATTCTCTTGCAGCACCGTGCTTCTGGCCTCACTTCCACATTTGGTGGTAGTGGTGCTATCGAGGTTCAGCGTCGTGGTGCTGAGCGTGTACTGTTTCAACTGACGATTGTTTTGTGCGCTCTCTTCTTCGCGCTCACGATTGTCCGCTGGTATATCCCCGCGTAATCCCCCTTTCGCACACTCATGCGCCGAGCTGTCCGCCTGTTTACGCATATGACCGGCTGGGAGCGCAAGGTTCTCCTGGGGTGTAGTATCCTGGGTGCGCTGAGCCTAATTGGCATGTATCGCCAATTTTGGTTGGAGAGTACTGTCCTCATGCCACGTACGGGTGGTACGTATATCGAAG
>CAZLUF010000019.1:0-13762 GCA_964562645.1 uncultured Candidatus Peribacteria bacterium | reverse complement strand
TGTCTGGTAGACAAGAAAGGGACAAACGATTGAGTCTTTTGGTCTATCAAAAATAACATCGCTATAACCCTCTTCCATACCACGGTAACACCGGAGCAGGGCAATACGTTTGGCGACTCAAAAAAATTGGGAGTACATCGTGCAGATCATGCAGTGGTGCTGGCGATAATTGTATTGGCAACAGAGCTTGATGTTCTGGCAAAATTTCGCCTGTCCAAAATTGGTACGGTGCCAAGACGCTCGGGAAGTTTGCAACATCCACCAAATCGATATCAGGAAGAGGCTGAGCGCCGCCGCGACGGAACACAAATTGCTTTCGAGTGGAATGGAGCCAGACCACTTGAGCGAGATCAGCCACCTTTGGCGCTAAACGAGCCACGTATAGATCACTTAATTGTATACCGACAATCGGAATACTGAGGGCATAGGCTAAAGCATTAGCACTGGCTACCCCCACTCGAATACTTGTAAATCCACCCGGGCCAGACACCACCGCCACATGCGTGAGGTCTTGGTACGTCCAGCCCGCCTGTTTCAATACCATCTCCACCATCGGCACGAATTGATCATCAGTAATGCGGTGATCTACCGACGCACTAGCCACACTCGTCTTCTCCGTCATACAGGCAATCATGCCCGTGTGGGAGCCGGTATCGATAAAGAGTATGTGCATACAAACACTCTACACCTCATTGTCGTAGTGGTTGAGGAGCAACACCACTCGTTCTGTCTCACGATCCACTGTATGGCCATTAAACTCCTGCAACCCATGCTCAATTCCATGTACGGCATCTGCCGCCTGACCTGCCATGATATACACATCACCTGGCTGCAGTAGAATCTCAATTCTTTCACGACTGGAAAGCCAAAAATGAATAATGCAGCTACCTTGCAAATTAATACCCGCACCTTCTTGAATCGCAATATTGTCACGATGATCGTCTATGCCTACACGCGCAGGATAGTGATTTACTTGTAAATGGTTTGTTGGGTGCCGCAGAACATTGAGTGCTCGCACTCGGTCTTGTACTAACTTCACCGCTGAGAGGTTGTGATTTGCATCGAGCAATGCATACTCACCAAATGACTGAGCGATAAAGTGCCGATGATCCTGTATGTGCCGACCTATTTCCTCCCAAGCACGAGCGCATTCTGCCCCCGTAAAAAGCTCGGGATAGAACCGTAAGCCGGGTAATTCTGGAAAAGTCTCCACGAATAGCCAAAAGGCTGCGCATGATACACAATGTCTAACGAAACACCATGTCTCGCCTCTCGATTATCATCCCCACCTATCAGCGTCCGCAAATTCTCTGCCGGGCGCTGGAGCATATTGCTGCACAAACAATTGTGAATGATATCGAAGTGATTGTAGTGAGCGATGGCCCCGGGCAACCCACTGCCGACATGATCAAAAGCCGAAATTGGCCCATGCCCGTCTACTTTGCCGAGGTCCCTAAATCGCAACAGGGCGTGGCTCGCAACAAGGGCGTAGAGATGGCGACAGGTGAATTTGTGCTCTTTATTGGAGATGATATTTTTTTGGCTCCCAATGCGTGCGAAGAGCATGTGTTCCGACATTCATCGCCGCTCTGCGTACGTAAACCCAGCACTGTATTAGGTTTTACTACCTGGGATCCCACCTGCGGTATTACACCAGTAATGCAGTGGCTAGAGGAATCCGGCTGGCAATTTGGATACCCAAAAATCGCAGCGTATGCCAATAACCAAGTACCGCCCGATCGCCAGCACTGGTTTACCTATACCAGCCACATTAGTGTACCAACCCACATCGCCAAGTCAGTACGCTTCCGAGCCGATATCACCGGTTACGGCTGGGAAGATACTGAGTGGGGCTTACGGCTCCAGCAAGCCGGCGTTCCGCTGTGGTACCAACCCAGCGCCAAGGCCTTACATCACCATCATTTGGAACTAGCCGATTCCCTAGAGCGCATCACGCGCATTGGCAAAAATGCCGTACAGATCGAAAAGCTGAATCCAAACGTACACGCTGTCCCGCGCGGACTCCGGCTACTCAAACAACAAATCAAAGCTCTCCTGCCCACCCTATCCGGACAGCATGCCAAAGCCTTTTTAGTAGGTGTACGGAGCTAAAAATTTGACTAAATAAAATTTAGTAGTATAAACAATCAATGGGAAAGGCATTGTCATCTCCGCAAGAAGATTTTTTGGCCGATTTGGTCTATTCACAGCCACATTCAACTATTATAGATGGCCTCTCGCACCACGCACTCGTCAACAACCGTGGATCACCGGGAAAGCCAAAAGCAGATGAGAGATTGAGTATGAAGCAACTACAAGATGCCACTGCCGAAGGGCGAGCCGTGTTTGCTGTGCAAACGGGCGTACCAATCCAAGCCGAACCACTACGGTATCCGGATACCGGTAATATCAAATACTTAGAATTGCTCCTGCGTTTACGCCAAGAAGATGCGTGCATTGGCCCCAGCTTTTTCCCGGTTGAGCTCTGGCGTGATCGCGCCATGATGCCGGAAATTTTCTACCATTCGCTCAGAACTGCCGTAGCCATGCGCACCTTCATGCGCGAAAATCAGGCTCAGTTCCCAATCGCCCTGAATGTGAACGATCCAGTATTAGCCGATACCGATTTCCATGACCAAGTTGCACAGGCCAGTGACCAAGATCACACCCGACCACTGGTGCTCGAAATACACGAAACTCTTTCAACTCAAGTAATAAAACATTCATTGGATAGCCTGCGCGATCTGGTCCGCCAAGGTGTGCAGATTGCTATAGATGATGCACCAGAACACAGGAGTGTAGCGAATATGCACACCATCTTAGATGCACAGATACCAATTCAATTCTTGAAAGTCTCGGGCAAAGTGATTGCTGGTATTAGTGCTTCGGCCGCGCAGCAAATGCAGTTAGTAGGCATAGGGGCTACAGCACAAACACTTTCCATACCGCAAATATTGGTGGAGGGTCACGAAAAGTTCCGGATGAGCGATCTTAAAAAAGCCCGCGAAATTGCCGCTCAATTCCCCTCGCGCCAGTGGTTACTCCAGAGCCCGCCGCCCGGCCAAGATACTCCAACTAGGCGCCCGCCCCGCTCCCCTAAAAAGGAATCCTAGGCTGAGAATCGGCAAAACAGTTGCCAAAACAGCAGCCTAATGTACAATAGAGACATCATCTGTATTTCGAATTTACACTATTCCAGACTTGGAATGGTGTGTTCGTCGTTTCCCCACCCCAGCCATGCGCGCCTCGTTCCTCGCCGCCATCAACCAAATTTGTTCCGAAAAAAACGTGAGTCCGGAGCAAGTGATCGAAGCTGTAAAGCAAGCGATCGGTACCGCTTACCGTAAAGATTTTGGTAACAAAGAACAGGAAATCCGCGTAGATCTGGAAGAAGGTCGCGATATGCCTACGATCCTTTTGATCAAAGAAGTAGTCGAAACTGTGGAGAACGACAACTTCGAAATCAGCGTGAAAGATGCTCGCAAAGTAAAGCCCGATGCCGAGGAGGGCGACGAAATCCAGATTGATGTGACACCCGTAGAGTACGGTCGTATTGCAACCCAAGCCGCTAAACAGGTGATTCTGCAGAAGTTGCAGGAAGCCGAAAAACAGAGCTTGTACGAAATGTTCAAAGATCGCGAAGAGGAACTCCTCACAGCCAACGTAACCAAGGTAGATCCAAACTGGGTCACACTCGAGATCGAAGGCATGACGGTTTCGCTCCCTTGGCGCGAACAGATCCCCGGCGAACACTACTACACTGGTAAGCGCATTCGTGTGTACTTAGATACTGTAGAGCTGACAGGCAAGGGCCCACAGCTCCGTATTTCTCGCACCCACAAGAACTTGGTGAAGAAATTACTCGAGCTCGAAATTCCCGAAGTTCGCAATGGCGATGTAGAAATTAAGGGCATCGCTCGCGATGCCGGTTTCCGCAGTAAAGTAGCCGTAAAGAGCAACGATCCTCGCATTGATCCCATTGGCGCCTGTGTGGGTCAAAAGGGTGTGCGTATCCAGGCTGTCATGGAAGAAATCAACGGCGAACGCGTTGATATGATCGAGTGGTCAGATGATCCTATCAAATTGATTTCACTCGCACTCCAGCCTGCCTCTATCTCGGCTGTGATTATTGTGAACGAAGCCGAGCACTTCGACGAAGCTGGTCGCAAAATCAAAAAGCGTGCCGCCGTGTTCGTAGAAGAAGCCCAGCGCCCTATGGCCATCGGTAAAAAAGGCCAGAACATCCGCTTGGCTACTGAGCTCTCTGGTTTTGAGCTCGATATGTATAACTACGAAGAACTCCCTGCCTTTAAAGCCAAGTTGGCTGAACTTCGTGGTGAGCCAGTGCCGGTCGTAGATCTCACTGCCCAAGCCGCCGAGGCTGCCGAAGGCGAAGCTGCACCTGCCGAAGCAAGCGAAGCTCCAAGTGAGCCAGTGGCCGAAGCTGCTCCCGAGGCACCTGCTGCCCCAGCGGATACCGAGTAAAGTTTGATTTGAAATTTTATGCAGGACACGAAGCTGTTCGTGTCCTGTTTTTGTATTATTCTTGATTCTTAATTCCTGTATCGTACCCACGTGCCTCTCCCCTCCTTTTCCTTCGTCGTTCTCGATACCGAAACGACTGGTTTTGTCCCCCGTACCCATCAAGTCATTGAGTATGCTTGCATGGTCGGCAAAGAGGGAAAAATTACCGACGCAACTGAGCAGCTATTTGCCTGCGCCGAACTCCCACCGCTGATCCAGGTGCTCACGCGTATTCGCCCTGATGATCTAGAGGGAAAGCCAAAATTTGTGGAGTGCCTGGAGAAATTGCGGAGCCTCATTCCCGCTGAGGCCGTGGTGGTTGGTCAGAACATTCAATTCGACTTAGGCATGCTCAAGGGCGAAGGCATGGATCTTACTGCCCACCCCACGCTCGATACCGCCATGTTGGCATCGCTCGTCTTCCCTGAGCTCGAAAGTTTTTCGCTGCCATATTTAAGTAAAGTACTGCACTTAAACCATGCCCCTGCCCACCGAGCCATGGGCGATGTACGCGCTACCCTGGAGCTCTTTACGCGCTGTTACGACCGCCTACAGGGCATGACAGGCCCAGATCGCGATGTGCTACTAGCTACCCTACAAAAAGGTCCGCGCGGGTTCCAGCTACTCGGCGAAGCACTCGCCCGCGAAGCGAGCACTTCTGCAGCATTTTCTATTCGTGATGTAGGCGGCAGCCAAAGCGATGGCAATAGCGATCGAGGCTCGGCTGCCATTGTGCCTTCGCAAAACCGTAAAGTAACACTTATAGATGAGCCCCTCGATGAGCGCCTACTGGCTCGCCTACTCCGCCAGGCACTAGAACAAACGGAGCAGAAAACATTCATCGCTGTAAAAAATTTACGCATTGCCCTGGAGCACTTACCAAAAGATCTGCGCCAAGCCATTGCCGCAAATCATATTGGAGTGCTCTATCCACCGCAGGCCCTACTAGACCACACCGCCCAAGCACGCTTACTTGAACAGAGTGAATACAGTAACGATGAGGTGACCCTAGCTTTAAAATTACAGTGGACCAAAGCCACTACCCGCTACGATATCGCCTTACACGGCAACGAAGACTCGGTATGGAATGGCACACTTCGCTCGGTACAAACCGCACCCGAATACTTGGCCCAGTTTACCAGCCCAGCTCGGGTGTTCATTGTTGAACATCGTGAACTACTGCAAATTTTAGCTGAGCCTTCGCACCCAGGCTTAGGAGTGCTGGCTGGCGATACGTCTATCATCATAGACGATGCTTCCATGCTGGAAGATACGGCTACGCGAGCTTTTGGTTGGTTCTGTGCCACCGATGATCTGCGTGCCGCCAGTTCAACAAACCCTGTCTTAGGCAAGTTTGTGGATACGCTGCAGCTTTGGGTAGAACAAACACGCGGTGGTCAGGATATTCGCTACATCACACTCCCCGATGTGGAACGACCGGAGGCTAAGGGTTTACGCGAGCAGATTACCAACTTGCGCCAGACCGAACTTACTAATCAAACACAGCGTTCACTGGAACACCTGGAGTGGATACTCACTCCGGCTAACCTTAAAGATCGCATTTGCTATATCGAAATTACCCGTAATGGCAACCAACTCCTCCACTCCGTACCGCTGCGTATGGGTGAGCTGCTGTGGAATCATCTATTTACGGCTTACCACACGAGCCTGCTCATTCCAGCTGGCAGCCAAGACATGCTGCCCGAAATTCTCCCCGGAGCCGTGGCTGCCGAGCTTAGCCAGCTCTCTGGCGATACGAGCGATTTGCTCCGGCAATTGCCACTGAACTTTCCAACCGATGTCGCGCTCGATACGCTCATTCAAGAACCGCCTGCTGGCAAAACCGTTGTGTTACTACCTGGTCGCCAGACTATTGAAAACATGTACATCAAGTATGCCGAGCAATTAGAAAGCCGCGGCATTACCATGATCTGCCAAGGACTCAATGGCGGGCTCGGGCGCATGCAGGGCGAGTTCCACAGTGCCGAAGGAACTGTGATATGGCTCTTAACTCCCTGGATGTTCGAAGGTGTGGATCTGCCAAGCAATACCGTCGATCATCTGTACATCAATACTCTACCGTTTGATTATCCTTCTCACCCTGTATTGAGCGAACGTAGTAAATGCTATGGCGATGCCTTTTCCGATTACTCCCTGCCCCGTTTACTCCACCGCCTGTTCCGATTATTACGCACATTTGCTCGTATACGTACAGCTAATGGCAATGTAAAAATTGTAGATGACCGCTTGTTCTCTAAAAAATACGGTGAGCGTGTGCGTAAATATCTATCGCAATTTGGTACCAGCGAAGAGGTAGTAGCCCCTCCGCCACGCGCCAAAAAACCGGCACCAAAGGCCGATATGGGCACTCAACCACCACTGTTTTAGGATATTTCAATCTGCCCCCTTACGACCCAGCACCACGACCACGGTACGAAGGAGAATCCATAAATCTAGTGTCAGCGACCATTCCTCGATGTACTGCAGATCAAAGCGTACCTCTTCGCTAAACGAAAGATCGGATCGTCCCGATACCTGAGCCAAACCTGTCACGCCCGGTTTTACAGCAAATACACGGCGTTGTTCAGCTGAGTATCTGGCCACTTCTTCGGGCAAATGCGGACGAGGGCCTACAAGTGACATGTGGCCCAGCAACACATTCCAGAGCTGTGGTAGTTCGTCGAGCGTCCAACGACGGAGTGGTGCCCCAATGCGAGTGATACGCGGATCGCTACGCACTTTAAAGAGCGGCCCATCGCGACGATGATTTAAGCTAAGCAAAGCCTGTTTTTGAGCATCGGCATTTTGGACCATAGACCGAAACTTCAGAACCCTTATTTTCTTGCGACCTTGTTCGCCCACACGCACCGAACGGTAAAAAACCGGCCAGCCGGAATCGAGCACTATGAGTAGGGCAATAACGATACCAAGCGGAAGCAAGATAACGATGAGCAGTGCACTGACTACAATATCGAATAAGCGCTTGGCAATGCGCCCCCAGCCATCGAGCGTAGTGGGCTGAAACCGCATTATTGGCAAGAGCCCTAAGCGCTCCACTTGGAGTAAATGTGGCACATCGACCAAGACAGGTGGTAAAAAGCCGTATCCGATGTGGTTACTGCGGCAGTAGTCGATTAAGCTGATTGTTTCGTTGCTGTTAGCGTGCACGTCTGTTTGGAGCACTAAATCAATCTGACGCTGACGCACAAAACGCTTGAGGGCATCGAGATCGGAGAGATGGCCCAAATACTGATAGCGCAGATCATTGGCGAGAGTAGATTCGGCAATGTCGGCTAAGGCCGTACCACCGAGCGAAACTACCGTACGTTTCCCAATACCAGAGCGCAGCAGAGCCCGCTGTGTAATGGTAAGCCCCGAGCGCACAAAAGACATAAAGAGGCCAATGCCCAAAACGGCATACACCAACAGAGCGCGTGAATAGAAGAATTCACGACGAAAGAGGGAAAAGTAACCAATCACAATCACGAGCCACAGGGCAGCTGCCACCCACACTCCACCTACTTCGCGCCAGGCGCTCTGGGTGGTACGTAGTGTATACAAACCTAACGCTGCGGCTGTAAGTAAGATAAGAACTACGCTCGGAAAGACAAAATTACGCACGTAGGTCAAAAAATCTGGCAGGACTGTAATTTCGCCAAACTGCTGCCCAGGGAACAAGTTAATACCAGCTTCGCGCAGACGATAACTCAAGAACAATGCCGCCACGATCGCCAAGGCATCGAGCGGTACGCGTAAGGCCCCCAGGAGTACTTCTATGCGCTTCACCACCTACTAGTACGACTCGGCGGCCCCAAAGTCAACCTGCTTCTTTTTCCAGAGCAGCTTCGGTACCCTTTAAGCGTGCACGCATTCATACTTGCTGGCGGCTTTGCCACCCGATTATGGCCTTTAACCGAAAAGCGGCCTAAGCCACTGCTGCCACTGGCTGGCAAGCCTCTCCTGAGCCATATGATCGAGCATATCCCCCAAGATATGCCTGTTACTGTCAGTACCAACGCGGTTTTCGAAACTGCATTTCGTAAGTGGGCACACACAGTACACCGCCCAGTATTTCTCAATATTGAACCTAGTACCCACGACGATGTAAAACTTGGAGCGCTGGGAGCCGTAGCTCACTGGCTCCAAAAAAGCGGCATCGATGACGATATTTTGCTCCTCACAGGTGATAATTACTTTGGTTTTCGCATTCACCACTTTGTCGAACAACACACTGCCGGTATTGCCACAGTCGCCGCATACGATGTGGGCGACAAAGCTGCCGCCAGACAATTTGGCACGGTAGTTATGAATCCCGATGGTAAACATGTGGCCGCATTCGAAGAAAAACCACCCGAGCCAAAATCGAGCTTGGTGAGCACTGGCTGCTCCATACTGCCACGCGCTACTCTGCCTATTCTCTTGGAATATGCAGCCAAAAAGCCCGATAACGTCGGTGGTATTTTTGAGGAACTCCTCCACCGCGGTCTCCCCATACACGCCTACACGTTCCAAGAGCCGTGGTTCGATATTGGCGCATTCCAGAGCTACATGCATGCCTCGCGGCAAGTGGCTGGTAGCGGCACGCACACGCACCCGAGCGCGAGTATCGACGAACTATCGCAGTGCGATGGCACAGTGATACTAGGTGAGCACACGCAAGTGCATAGGAGCATTCTCAAAAACTGCGTGATCTTTGCTAATTGCCAAATCGAAAATTGCCACTTAGAAGACTGTGTGATTGATGATCACTGCCATCTACAAGGCATAGATTTACGTACCAAAATGCTCCGGAGCCATACTACGCTCATTTCGCCGCAGCGAGGTTAAACACGGCGAGCAGGTCACTAGTAGATTGATCTTGATACCCCGCGGCTTGAATGTGCTTGATGAGGCCTAGGTGTAGCGGCCGCAGGAGAACCAAAAAATCCGCTGGGAAATGCTGCTGTATGGCTACTAGCCAACTCTCCACATCACGCGGATCGTCACTGGGCATTTGGCGTAAGTACCGATACCCCTGTGGATCGTGCAGATACGAAAATACCGGATCAATACCGGTGGCGTACCGCAGATCCGAACGCACAGCCAGAGCCGGCGCAAACAGCTGCCAATCGGGATTAAGAAGGCGCGCCTGCGGCGGTACCGCCTGCAAGGCCACGGTAATCGGCGCCAAATCGCGCTCGGCATCGGTCGCCAGTAATCGGTGGCTAATGCCCACTGTGTTTAAAAGTGAAATCGCGAGCAAAAAAACAACGACCAACACGCGTAGACGTGCGCTGATACGTGTGAAGAGGGTTTCCCGCGCACTCCATACGGCACCAAGAGCCACAATACACAGCGGCCATAGAAAATCGATGGCCCGGCCAAAACGCAGGAATAGTAGAAAGAAAATCGCCGCCAAGGCGAAAAGTAGTGGCATACCCTTACGAACATACTGTGGCCATAGCTCACTCTGCCGCACTCGCACTGTGCCAACCGAAATTCCCATAATGGCCAAGATGGCAAACGGGCTAAACAACACCTCACTTTGCATTTCACTAGAAGGCCCCACTTGTGCCGAGAGGAATGGAATCCTTAAAAAAACCGTATACAAATACTCAAGATACGCCAGCGGCGTGGGATGCAGGAGTAATCCAATGAGTACACCAGCTGCACTATATAGTGCGATTTTTACAGCCACTCCGTATTCGCGCATACAACACAACCACACTGCCCCAGCCACCATAAATGCCACCGGGAAGACACAGAGCTGAGACGTCAGCACGCTTAGTGCCACCAGTGGCAATAAGAGCCAGGCGCGGCGTTGTAATACGGCCCAGAGCACAAGTAAGCTCAAAATGGTAATAAGCGTGTACGGACGCGGTAAGAGCACGCGATACAAAAAATTGGGCTGCAGGGCAAACAACCAAATGAGGAGAATACTCTGAGCTGTTGTTGTTAATGGAAAATTCCTAAGTAGTAACCAAACCGTAACCAATGTCGCGACAAGCATGATTGTGCTGTAAGTCGCAAGTGCAGCCTGTAGACCGAGCGGAGACAATAGTCCTAAGAGAATATTACTGAGGTACCAGGGGTCTACAGCATGATTACTAAGGTAACCACTGCTAAAAAAAGGCTGCCATCCCTGGTGAGTAATTGCCCCCGTCAGTAGCGCCTTGCCCATGACAAAATGACGGAGCCCATCATCTACTGAAATTGGGTTTTTAAGCTGCAGGAGTACAAGCACGACCAGCAGTGTGATGCCAGCAATTACCAGAAACGGAACCCCGCGTTTTAGATCGATCAATTGCACCTGAGTATCGTAGTCCCGCCTAGATCTGAAACCAACTGAGAATCGATACGCACCTCCAATACCGGGCCACAGAAATCTAGCCCATGCACTTGCTGCTAAATTGGGCCGCGAGTAAGTTTACGATAATGAAACTGTATGTGGTGCTTACACCATCGCACGAGCAGCTCTATCGTGAGTGGTTTACAACATCACTGCAAGATCCCTACGAAATTGTAGTGATTGCACAACCGCAAGATTGCCCCGAATCGACCTATAAAAGCCCAGGTTGGTGTCTTACCCTACGCCGGAAGGTAGAAGCCGTCATTGCTGCCGTACAGGAGAACTGGGGCACTATGTTTATTGTGTCCGATGTTGATATTCAATTTTTTCGCCCCACCTCGGATCTGCTTACCAAAGCCATGACTCATGCCGATATTCTCTTTCAAAAAAATACACCCTTCGGCGAGTTATGCGGCGGATTTTACATTTGCCGTGCTAACGAAAAAACACTGCGCTTTTGGCAACAGGTACTCGCCTACATGCACACGCATCCCAACCTAGATGATCAAGACGCCGCCAATGCTATTTTGCGCCCTGTGGTTTGGCGATGGAAGTTCCTGATTGCTCCATTTTGGCGGTTTAAAAGTATTCATCGTGCTTGCTTATGGTTAGGGGCCAAACTCACCAAACTTCACACACATGCAGCATCCGGTATTTGCTGGGGCTATCTGCCCCCAAGTTTCTATAATCCCATCGGCCACATGTGGGCACCGGGTACAGAGCTAGATCTTCCGCCAAATATCGTGCTGCACCACGCCAATTGGGCTGTAGGCATGCCACACAAAATTGCCCAGTTGGAGTACGTAAAAAAGAAAGTATTGGCGAACAAGTAGAAAGCCTATCCCCAAGTTTTTTTGGCTAGTATTATTAAGCATTTGCAAATATAGACACGGCGAAATCCCGGCGTAGTCCTGAGTGTATCGAAGGACAAAGTCGGATGGAGCCGCTTGTCGGGATTGAACCGACGACCCACGCATTACAAGTGCGTTGCTCTACCACTGAGCTAAAGCGGCATAATCAAAGAACCCGCCTAGGGTACGTGGTTTTAGGGGACATCTCAACCCCCCACCCCAATTTCTTGCAATACGCACTTTTAAGAGGTTTTAAGAGCCTTACCATTGACCAATCGCCCGCTATCACCCAAAATCGACTCTCGCTCCTTCGGTGACCGCCCCACGCAAGTGGGGAGGAACGTCCGGGCAGCAATGGAACGCCTAGTGGGTAACGCCCACCTGCGCCGCCGTAATGCGGCGTACGGACCAGTGCCACAGAGACGAGACCTCGCGCAAGCGGGGCCATATGAAACGTCCCCCTCAGGGGGTTGGCCCGGAGGAATCCCGGGCATCACGGCAAACTCTAGGTGATGCAAGGAGGAATTGGGTGTTGGGACAAGGGAGTGGTTCCGCTCTCCCCACTACCCCTCCGCTCAAGCGACGTGGTAACACGGCGCGTAGAGAGATGGTCACCCTACGCGTATTGCAAAATACGCGGCAGACAGAACCCGGCGTATGAAGGAGCGTACGTTCCATAGGCCACACTGGCCTATTGAGCGTGCTTGGCTAACGCGGGATCGCTATTGATGGGCAATACCAAGACAAAGGTACTCCCATGCCCTTCTTCGCTCTGAAAATACAGGCGACCACCCAGGCTCGCTGCAATCACTCGACTCATATACAAACCCAATCCACTCCCCTCTACTACTCGATCGCGAGCATTCTGTGCCCTAAAAAAACGATGGAACATCTGCGCTTGTTCAGACGCAGGAATACCAATGCCAGTATCTTGCACTAAAAATATCATATTCTTCCCTTCGCGTCGTAACGACAGACAAACCTCCATACCTGCCGCCGAATACTTCATGGCATTCGTAACCAAGTTCTGAACCACCACCTGAAGCAAGGTGATATCCGTGCAGATATCCATGGGCTCTTCTGGCACATCAAGGTGTAATGCAATTTTCTGCTGCAAAGCATTGTGCCTCCACTCCTCAGCCATCTGGAAAATGGTTTTACCTAAATCGAGTGTGGCTAGCTTCACGGGCACATGCCCACCCTCCAGGCGAGCCACATGCATAAGCGCCTCTAGCAAGTTCGCCATGCGAAGCGTTGCGCGCATCACTTCGTGCACATACGAACGTTCGAGCGGTGTGGCATTCGATTCCTCCTGAGCAGAACTCAGCATTTCCGAATACCAGCGCACGGTAGAAAGCGGCGTTCGTAATTGGTGGGCCGCCAGTGCGACGAATTCTGATTTGAGTGTATCGAGCTCGCGCTCTTGCGAAGCATCGTGAAACGCTAGCAATACCCCCTGGCCTTCTTCCACCGGACAGGGTGCCGCGGTAATAAAGACAGGCAAAACGGTATCGTCGGGACGCAAAAAACCAGGTTGTGTTCCTACTTCGCACTTCCAAAAACGATGGCTTCGTAATACACGTCGCACCGGGTGCCAGTCATCGGCTTGGTGCACACCATGTTCCAACCACGGCAAAGCCTCGGTGTAACTTTTACCCAGGACAATACGTCGCGAACTATGCAGCATGCGTAGGGCCGATGTATTGATGTACGTTACGTGACCTTGGGCATTCACTATCACTATGCCACACGGCAACTGATCGTACGCTTGGCCGCTGATGATGGATGAAGAGGAAATCTGCTTATTATAGCACAAAAATTGCCCTCTGAGGAGATAGAAAAGAACTCGTTATCTACTAAAAAACCCCGCCGAAGCGGGGTTTTCCTCTCTTTAGTAGAGAAATTAGCGAGTTACGCTGATGGAGCTGAGCTGTTCAGCACCAGGAGCAGCAATCGTCACACGGTTGTTAGCATCGCGAACAACGGTGTAGTACGTACCCGTGTTAGAGAATGGATACGTTGTTGGTGGACGTGGGTCGGAAGGAATGCTTACGAGGTA
>CAZLUF010000018.1:2271-13975 GCA_964562645.1 uncultured Candidatus Peribacteria bacterium | reverse complement strand
AGTTACGGTGTACGACGTTACGGCCATTACCGATGGCGAGGATGCCGTAGATCGTGTTGGGCGCTACACAGAAAGCGGCAGTGTAACGGTAGACTACACCGAATCACTCCCTAACGATCTTCCTGGGCAGTATGGCCTGATTGGTGCCGCATATGGCAATGCCATCGACTCGGTACATCATCGCTTGTTCATTGCAGATAGGCAGAACAATCGTGTTCTCGTCTTTAATCTCAACTCCAGCAACCAACTCGTGGATAGAACCCCGGATAATGTGCTTGGGCAAGCTACTTTTTACACCAATACCTCTGCCAATACGCAAGCAGGTATGAGCTTACCTGCCGGTCTAGCCTACGATAGTACGAATAACCGGTTGTTCGTGGCACAGGTAGGCAATAGCCGAGTTACGGTGTACGACGTTACAAGCATCACCGATGGCGAAAATGCCGTGAACGTCTTGGGTCAGACCAATTTTACGAACTCTGCCAATGCTAACACACAAGATGGAATGAACTCACCACAAGCCATTGCCTACGACAGTACGAATGGTCGTTTGTTTGTAGCTCAATCTAACGGCAACCGTGTCACGGTGTACGACGTCAACTCCATCACAGATGGTGAAAACGCCGTGAATGTGCTGGGTCAGACATTGTTTACGACCACTACAGCTGCCACAACTCAAGCAGGCATGAATAGCCCCGTCGGCCTTGCCTACGATAGTACGAATAGCCGGTTGTTTGTATCTCAGCAAAACAATCACCGTGTCACAGTGTACGACGTTGCTTCTATTACCGATGGTGAAAATGCTGTGAACGTGTTGGGTCAGACCAATTTCACAAACTCGGCCTCTGCCGCTACACAAAACGGAATGAATGCTCCACTCGGTCTTGCCTACGATAGTACGAATAGCCGCTTGTTTGTAGCTGAGCAGGTGAACCACCGTGTCACAGTGTACGACGTTGCTTCTATTACCGATGGTGAAAATGCTGTGAACGTGTTGGGTCAGACCAATTTCACAAACTCTGCCTCTGCTAATACTCAAAGTGGAGTGAGTTCTCCGTTCGGTCTTGCCTACGATAGTACGAATAACCGCTTGTTTGTGGCTCAGTCTGGTAATAACCGCGTTTCGGTGTTCGATGTTGGCCCGCCAAGAGTCACGAATGTCACTTCGTCTACATCGGATGGTACGTACACACCGGGCAACACCGTGAGTATCCAAGTGACCTTTGATGCCGCTGTAACTGTAACAGGTACGCCACAGCTCACACTCGAAACCGGCACAACCGATCAAACAATCAATTACGTCTCCGGCGGAGGCACAACCACCCTCACCTTTACGTACACGGTACAGTCGGGAGATTCTGCTTCCGATTTAGATTACACTTCGACAAGCGCGCTCGTCCTCAATGGTGGAACTATCACTGCTTCTACACTCAATGCCCTGCTCACACTCCCTACTCCCGGAGCGAGTGGCAGTTTGGGAGCCAATAAAGCCATTGTCATCAATACACCCGCACCAACCACAACCACGACCACAACGGGTGGCGGACATGGTGGTGGCAGTGGCCATGGCACCACGATGAAGAAGGCGATCCAGACCCGCGTAATACCTCAAACCGTAGTGAAGCCAGTGGTACGCCCAGCTGTTACTAAAGTTACCAAGCAGACTGCAAAGGAGAAAATAGCTGCACGTCGGGCCGCTCGGCAGAATGCGCGTCAGAACCGTAGTCGTTAAAAGACGTATACGTAATTTAATCACGTTGGAATTTCTCCGCCGCCATGCACCACTCACGACACTTGGGTGCATGGCGGCGTTGACTTACTAACACTTTTTTACGTGTGTCCTACTTCAAAGCCATCTCAAACTTTCTCAAGATACAATTGACACTAATCAATATATTTAACATACTGTCAAACAGTGACCTTTGTCAACATAGGTAAGGTTTTACAGTGAGGCCGGCTCCCAGTTTGCAGATTCCTGCGTATTGAGAGCTTGCCTCACGTCGCTTTCATCTTTATGGAAGGGTTGTAGGAGGAACACGTTGGTGCCGCGGTAAGGCACTAAGGATTAGGGCCATGAGGCCAAAGAACAGTTTTGTTTTTTCTGCTGCAGTTGTGTCTCGCATTCTGGGCTTCGAAGAGGTGTGGCCGATTGACCCCATGCCTCAACCAAGCCAGGAGAACGAGGTCGTACTCTGGTACGACCAGTACACACTGCAACAGTTGCAGAAAACACCGCAGGGTAAAATCTTCATGCGGCAGGACCAGGGGTTTCACACTACCCTGAGGAGTGTTGAAACAGGATACTGGCGAATTTTATTCAGACAACCTGGGAGTCGCAGTTTGGGGTTTGACCAGTTCGTTGACCGTCTCCCAAAACCATGGATGCCTGCACCCGTGTGTGTAGCCGTTACAGCGGCACTGTTGTTACTTGGGGATACACCAACCTGCGATCCCTTCGACGGAGAGCATGTTCACGTGGCCGAAAAAAACGAGTACGGCCGTGTACTACTCAGTTGCTCCAGGGCGAAGCTCCACATCTCCAACGATTTTGGAAACTTGGACGAATCCAAATTCTACTGGGCAGCCGCCCAGAAGTGCTAAACCTTACCCGTAGCGAACCGCTTGCGGCTCGCACCTCACCCCGTCTTCGGACGGGGTGGTTTTATTTGGTTCTACATACTGTACGGCTACAATACCTACTATGCATAGCGAAGAGATTCGTAATCAATACGATGCCACAGCTACCGGGTATGATTGGAAGATTTCGCTGTTTGAACAAATGTCTGGAGCGGGTCGTCTACGTGCATCGCTTTTGCAGAAGGCCAGCGGGCAAGTGCTCGATGTCGCCTGTGGCACGGGCCGCAACTTTGCGTACTATCCAAGTGACTGCACTATTACAGGAATCGACCTAAGCGCAGGTATGCTCGTCCAAGCTCAAAAACGTGCTCAAGAACTGGGGCGACAAGTGGTACTACACACCCAAGATGCAGAAAAACTTACCTTTCCCTCGCAGAGTTTTGATACCGTCGTCTCCTCACTTGCGGTATGCACCTACCCTCACCCTACAGAAGCTCTAAAAGAAATGGCCAGAGTATGTAAGCCAACTGGACGGTTACTCCTCATAGAACATGGACGCAGTAACTGGCCAGTAGTGGGGAAACTCCAAAATGCTCTTAGTACGCTCTATGCCAAACACACAGGCTGTCACATCAATCGAGAGCCTTTGGAGTTGGCCCAAGCGGCCGGTCTTACTATCGTGGAGAGTCACCGATGCTTTCTTGGTATTCTACATACTATTGTCGCCAAGCCTTAACTAACACCCGTTTTCGCACCAGTGATACAACGTGTAACAGAGCGTCGGTTTCTAGACAGTTTACTTTCTAAATAAGTAGAGAAAAGCTGTAGCCCAGACTATCTTTCAATGGCTTTCTCCTGCAGAATAACCCCTCATGAATACTACCGATACATCAAAGGACTCGAGCACGACACAGCCAACAAAAGCTTTGCCGTCTCCAACACTCATCGGTTTACTCAAGCCCTATCGCGGCTGGATTGTCCTACTCGTTTTATTTGCCGTGATCAGCAACGCATTTAACTTATTGATCCCACTGATTATTTCTTGGGGGATCGATGCCTACACACAGGGCACCCTGGTAATGCCGACGGTCATCATTCGGTTTTCTGCCGCGGCGGCTGCCATGTTTGTATTCGCCTACCTACAAAACGTAGTGCAAACAGTGGCATCCGAAAAAGTCGCCCGCGATTTACGTGAGCAAACCTCGGCTAAACTATCCAAGCAAAGCTACGCTTTTGTGCAAAAGATCACACCGGCTACGCTGCTTACTAATCTCACATCCGATGTCGATGCCGTAAAAATGTTCGTAGCTCAGGCAATTGCGTCGCTCATCTCCTCGCTGTTTCTCATTATTGGTGCCAGCATCTTGCTCCTCTCTATTCATTGGAAGCTGGCGCTCGCCGTACTCACTATCCTGCCCATCATTGGCGGAGCGTTTTACGTCATTTTTAAGCAAGTGCGATCGCTGTTTAAGAAGTCGCAAGAAGTGATCGACTGGCTCAATAAAGTGATTAACGAAAGTATTTTGGGTTCGGCACTTATTCGTGTACTCAACTCTCAACAGTACGAAAGTACTAAATTTTTTGCCGCTAATACTGGGGCTAAAGACTTGGGCATGCAAATACTACGATTGTTTGCCTCACTCATTCCTGTAATCACGCTGGTGGCGAACCTAGCTGCGCTCACGATTTTAACTCTGGGTGGACACTTTGTGATTGCCGGATCCATGACACTCGGTGAGTTTACGGCCTTTAACAGTTACTTGGCGATACTCGTGTTCCCGATCATTATGATCGGCTTTATGAGTAGTCTCATTGCCCGCTCCAGTGCCTCGTATAAGCGCATTACCGAAGTACTTGCGAGCCAAGAGCGCACCGAAAGCGGTACCGATACATCGGCCTTATCTGGTGATATAGAAGTACGAGATGTCTGCATGAGCTATGGCGAAAAGACCGTCCTGAAGAATGTATCATTTACACTCAAAGCCCATTCCAAAACGGCCATTGTGGGCCCCACCGGAGCAGGTAAAACACAGTTGCTCTATCTCCTCACCGGCTTAATGCCGCCTACCTCCGGAACCATTTTGTTCGACAACAAACCGCTCGACAATTACGACACTACCTCGTTCCACCGTCAGATTGGGCTCGTGTTCGAAGATAGCATTCTGTTTAACATGTCGCTTCGCGAAAACATTGCCTTTGGCGATGTGGTGAATGAAGCACATTTACAAAAAGCTATTCAGACAGCTGAACTCCAGGATTTTATTGATTCGCTACCGCAGAAGTTAGATACCATTGTTTTGGAACGCGGCACCAGTTTATCTGGGGGCCAAAAACAACGCATCATGTTAGCGCGCGCCTTGGCACTTAACCCAAGAGTACTACTGCTCGATGATTTTACCGCGCGCGTAGATACTCAAACGGAGCAAAAGATTTTAGCGAACGTGGCTAGTAACTACCCCAATATCACACTGGTATCAATTACCCAAAAGATCGCCTCTGCCGAAGCCATGGATCACATTGTCCTCTTAATGGAAGGGGAGTTATTGGCTCAAGGCAAACACGAAGCGCTACTTAAAACTTCGCCGGAATACGCTCAAATTGCACAGTCTCAACGCTCAACCAGCCAACTATGAACTACACCCTACAAGCCTCCGGCGGCAAAGATCAAAAAACCGCTAGTGCCTTCTCGGCGCTGGTAAAGCTCTGGCCTCTTTTGCAGAGCGAAAAGGGCACGTTGCTGCTTGCGTTTGTGGCCATCTTAATTAACTCGGGCTTAAACCTTCTAGCACCATTACTCATTGGTCATGCTATCGATACCTATATTCAGGCACGTGAGTACTCCGGACTGTTTTGGTACGCGGGAATTATTTTTGGACTGTATATCATTTCGTTTGTGGCGAGCTACTTCCAAACCATGCTGATGGGCGGCGTAGGGCAGCGGCTACTCTTTAATCTGCGAAACACCGTTTTTGCCAAACTGCAGGAGTTACCCGTGGCTTTCTTTAACCAGAACAAAGCTGGAGACCTCATTTCGCGCATCAACAACGATACCGATAAGCTCAATCTATTTTTCTCACAATCGCTAACACAGTTCATTTCTAACGCCTTCATGATCATTGGCGCCGGTATGTTTTTACTGAGCATCAATATCAAATTGGGCTCAGCAGCCTTAGTGCCCGCCGTAGTACTGGTGATCATTACCCAAGCTCTTTCGTCTTGGATCCGCCGCAAAAACGCCGCCAGCATGCAGGCGCTTGGTGGTATGAGTGGCGAGATTCAAGAGAGTCTAGCTAACTTTAAAGTTGTTGTAGCCTTTAATCGTCGCGACTATTTCCGCCAAAAGTTCCACGAAGCCAATGAGGAAAATTTCACCACATCTGTTCGTGCGGGCATTGCCAACAACATCTTTACGCCAATCTACGGATTATGTGGCAACGCGGCCCAGCTGATCGTACTCGCATACGGTGTGTATCTGATTTCGGCCGGACAATTCACTATTGGATTACTCATTAGTTTTCTCAGTTACGTCACCCGCTTTTACGATCCGCTGCGGCAATTGGCGGCTATCTGGGCTACGTTCCAAGCCGCCATGGCCGGCTGGGACCGTATTTCGGCCATTACTTCGCTGCAGTCAGACATGCCCGTTATTCCGTCTGCCACTTTCATAACAAACACTCCGCTGCTCACATTCGAGAATGTGCACTTTAGTTACCCGAATGGCCAAGAAGTGCTACACGGAATTAACCTGCGTTTAGAACGCGGCAAAACCTATGCCTTAGTTGGCCCCACTGGCGGCGGCAAAACCACCACTGCATCGTTGATGGCCCGATTATACGACCCTACCGAAGGTACAGTGCTGCTCGATGGCAAAGATATCCGCAGTTACGAAGCAGCCGAGCGTACCAAAAAAATTGGGTTTATTTTACAGGAGCCGTTCCTCTTTACCGGTACCGTGCAAGAAAACATCATGTACGGGAACGATGCCTTTGCCAAAGCCAGTGCCGAAGATGTTGCCGCTGCACTCAAAAAAGCAGGCCTGGAAGATTTACTCAGCCGCTTTGAAAAAGGACTCGAAACACCCGTTACCAGCGGCGGGGAGGGGATTAGCTTAGGTCAGAAACAGCTCATCGCCTTTATCCGGGCGGTATTAAAAGAGCCAGATATTCTGGTATTGGACGAAGCCACTGCCAATATCGATACCGTCACCGAAAAACTCCTAGAAGAAGTACTGCAGAAATTACCCAAGCGCACTACGCGCGTGATTATTGCCCATCGCCTCAACACGATTGAGAATGCCGACGAAATTTACTTTGTGAATGCAGGTGAAGTGATTGCCGCCGGTTCGTTTGATCATGCGGTAGATATGTTGCTCCACGGTAAGCGTATGAGCTGATTAAATGCGTTATAACGCGACAAGATTGTTGCGCTAAATCCTTGTATTGCAAAAACCCCTCTGTTCCACAAATGTGTAACAGAGGGTCGACTTTGGCAGCAGTAGAGATGATCGAACCGACCTACACCTAACTCAGGAACTCCGCCCGGAAGCGGCCTCCGAAGTTCAGATAGAAATCGGCACGTTCGAGATTTGGCTGAATCGTTTGACCGCTTGAGCGAACAGCAGTGATGATTTTACCCAGCGGCCAATCGGTCAGATCGCGAATGCACGCGATTACTGACCCCAGAGCCACCCGGTCCACCTTTGGCGTGATTGCAACAGGACATCCAAAGACATCTGCCACCACTTGCGCCACCGGAGGAGTAATAAAACCCCCGGTTGCCACGAGCGATTTGGGATGACCCATGAACTCCGAGTGGAGCTTCATGTTTGCGACAATGGATCTCGTGACATTCTGTGCCATTTCGTGGGGTGGACAATGGCGAATCATGTGAACACGATCACCACGAACGAAGATGGGATTTCCGTAGTCTTCCCACTGTGGGTTGGCCACAGCATCATCAAATTGCGCCCAGCTCAACCCGGCTTGCACGCGAACTTCGTCGGCCAGCTTGCCGCAGTGTGACGTACAGAACATGCCCATGTAACCACTGTACGATCGCAACACATGGCTGGCATGTGCAGGATCGAACGAGGCCTTGGGCATGCCGCAGTACACCGTTCCCGAGGAACCACCACTCACACTGATCTGACCAGGTACATCGGCAGTTGTGAGCTGCGCAGCGATGTTATCGCCCATACCCAGCAGCACTTGGCAACAAGCCGGAACCCCATGGCGGTCAAACCAGTAAGACCCCACTGCACCTAAATTGAGGCATGGCTTGGCGATGGGGGACAAGCGCTTGCGTGTTCCTTTAGGAAGATAACGCAGGAGCAAATCGGACCACTGGTCTCGAGCCAAGTTCATCATCAGCGTGCAGCTAGCTTCATCAGCACCAATTGGTGCAGCCCGCCCGACGAGGAGCATGGCCACAAACGATGCGAGCACGCTGAACTGCGATGTATCATGGAAAACCTGCGGACTCTCGGCGTAGAGCCGAGCAACCTGGGGTCCCATGAAACGCAGTGACTGCATTGGTGACGAACCACTCACTTCGGCCCAGCGATCCGCCGGCAACGCCTGTTCCAGTTGTTCACAAACTGCCAACGAACTCGTATCCCGCCACGATGTTGCCATCGAGGTAGTACAGAGGTCTTTGACAAGCGTGTCCAGCGACCGTGTAGGATCGGAACTCATATCGGCCAGCACTGCTTCAAAGTTCGATCGCAATGCCACCATGCCGTGCTGTTGCACGGACACACAGATGCGCCTCAGAAAGGACATATCTGCTTTGAGAGCTGCCTTGACCTGTTCGAGCATGCGATCCAAAGCCATTGGGAACAGCTCGTAGGGAATACGAACTGCGCCGTTTTCGCCTTCGATGTAGCCGCCAACGGTTAACCCAAGTGACTGGCCAAACTCCGCCACGAAGTTCAGGTTGCCGTCGGCAACCATCTGCAACGTATCGGCGTTAAAGACCATCCACTTGAGTGAGTCGGTGCTGAGGTCAGCACCAAGAACCAAACGAGACATGAGGAAATCCTTCCACGAGAAATGAGGTGTAAACGCAGCCTGCGTTCGGAGGTGTGTGCAGATGCACAGCGGCAAAGGGAGGTGGCCTCCACTTGGCGCTGGCATCTAACACAGGGTATCTCTACCAGTGCTGCCAAAGAGCAGCCTAGGTTTTAAAAAAACCCAGCGCGGCACTGTAGCAGAACGCTATGACAACGCAATTTGTTGACATATAAAAACACGATTAGAGCAGCCACACGTACATAAATTGCCTACTAGCAAAAAACCCATACTGGAAATCCAGGGTGGGCGCTAGGCGCCCACCCCGGTTCCCCCTCCGTCACTTGGAGCTGAGTGCGGCCACGAGTACTGCTACATCTACCGTATCGTGGACAGAGCATGAATCGAATGGCAGATCATTGACGTGAAAAACGCTCCAAACAATTGTTGCCCCGGGTGCAATAGTAAACATGCGCACGGCCACAAAAGGCGGGCCATTGTGGACCCACACTTGGGTCCATTTTTCGCCGGCTTCGGACCATGCTTGCTCCACATCACCGAGAGTGATTCCAGCTGGCAAAGGAAAACTGATAACTTGTGTGCCGTTCGGCTTAACAATATTGAACACACCCCACAAGCGACCATCATCACTCATGGCAAAAGTAATGGAGTGTGGTGCGTCTTTCCAACGCATGGGAAACATTTGAACTGCCATAAACATCAGCCTTTCAGTAGGGAGGGGGATCTGACCCCTCGGATTACGAGATATTCTTTCAGACAGGTCGGGTGACCCAGCTGTCTCTGCCCAGAGTGGGATCAGATGTCTCCCTAATGTCGAAGTATCAAAGAGCGGTTGCAAACTGTAGCGATTGGCGCCGGGGAGTCAAACAGATGTGTGCATTCCCGTACGAAAAAAGTTCTGGCAACAGCAAAAGTAACTTAAGCATAGGCAGTCGTAGGTGGACGGATCATAGTGATACATCCTTTCTCTTAACGTTCATGAAAAATATTATCGAAACGGCCGTGAACCTGGGTACTTGCAAAATATTAGTCTCGGCTCTGCATATCGCCAAAATGGGTGACCTGTGTACCGGACCAGGCCCCTATACTCTCTTTGCCCCTACCGATGCCGCATTTGGCAAGTACACTCCGGCGGAACTACAGGCATTACTGGGGAATGCCAGCACGCTGGAGCAAGTACTTAAATTCCATTTGTTCGAAGGCTTGGCGCCAGTAGCCACCGTGGCCCAGTTTACCTTTATGCGCACGCTACAGGGCGCAAAGCTGGTCATCGCCGACGTAGGCGACCTCACTGTGAATGGCGCCAAAATTACTTCGCCAGACATCGCCTGCAGTAACGGAGTAGTCCACTGTGTAGATACCGTCTTTCAGTTGGCCAGAGAGGAGCAATAGCATCGACCAAGGAACAAGCTAAATGCTTGCTACTGGTACCCCCTACCAGTAGTCTTAGAACTATGCGCACCGATTACAAAGTCAAAACCAAGGCGGCTCTGTCTCGCCTAGAGGGCTTAACAAAAAAATTGCACTCCATGATCGAGAGCGATGCCTACTGCCCCGAGATCTTACAGCTCGTCTTGAGTATGCAGGGTCATTTACGACATATCCAAGGGCATGTGCTCGAGAGTCACCTGCACACCTGTGCATTACCAAAACTGAGTGCCACCAAAACAACCAAAGATGCCTTTGTGAACGAACTAGTATCTGTCATTGGGCTCTCTAAACGTAACTAAGACCCCTAATCATGCCCGCCCAAATTGCGCTTTCCATTAGTGGCATGCACTGTGCTAGCTGCAGCACTCTTATCACTCGCCAGCTCGTCCGCACGCCTGGTGTCATTCGTGCGAACGTTAACTATGCAACGGGCAAAGCACTCGTGCAGATCAGCGATCCAGCTATTAGTGCCGACAGCCTCATCGCCGCAGTTAAGGCAGCGGGGTTTGCCGCCACTGTGGAACTAGCAGATAGCCAGGCCGCCCTAGCTGCCGATAGTAAAGCGCGAGCGTCTGTCATACGAGATTACTGGCATAAATTTGTTGGTAGCGCCGTCCTCTGCCTGCCACTACTCTACTTTATGCTTGGCATGTTTGTGCCAAGCCTGCCCGGGGCCATGGCGCTCATGCCATACATGGGCTGGTTATCGTTGATATGCTCGGCACCCATTGTGTTCTGGTTCGGCCGCAGTTTTTTCTATGGTTTTTGGGCTAGCACCCAGCTACGGACATTTAGCATGGATAGCCTAATTGTCATTGGGACTGTTTCCGCCTACACCTATAGTCTATGGAGCCTACTCACTGGCGGTCACGAGATCTATTTTGAAGTTGCCGCGTTTGTGGTTACGTTTGTGTTACTGGGCAAGTGGCTGGAGGCCCGAGCCAAAGGATCAACTTCGCAAGCGATTTCCAAGCTTATGAGCCTGCAAGCCAAGACTGCCCGCGTGGTGCTAGATGGTGCTGTGGTCGATATCAATATCGAACAAGTGCAAGTAGGGGATACCGTAATCGTTCGACCCGGCGAGCGGATACCAGTGGATGGTGTTGTTACCAAAGGCATCAGTAGTGTTAATGAATCGATGCTCACTGGCGAAAGCCTGCCCTGCGAAAAACAAACTGGAGACTCCTTGCGCAGCGGTACACAAAACATGCATGGTAGCCTGGAGATACATGTTCGGCATGTAGGTAACGAAACCGTGTTGGCCCAGATCATTCGTTTTGTACGTGAGGCACAAAATTCCAAGGCACCGATCCAAAATTTTGCTGATCGAGTGAGTGCCTGGTTTGTACCCACTGTACTCGGTATAGCCTTAGTCACTTTTTGCCTCTGGTTGTTGGCTGGTGCGGCAGTATCTTTCGCGCTACTAGCCGCCATTTCGGTCCTCGTGATTGCCTGCCCGTGCGCACTCGGCTTAGCCACACCAACAGCCGTTATCGTCGCGACCGGAAGAGGCGCTGAACTAGGTATTTTGATCCGCGGCGGCGAGCCTCTGCAGGCAGCCAGCACCATCAATACCATTGTGCTCGATAAAACCGGTACGATCACTACCGGTAAACCTATGGTTACCGACTGTATTACTACTGCAGGCATTTCGGAAAACGAGATCC
>CAZLUF010000018.1:0-2261 GCA_964562645.1 uncultured Candidatus Peribacteria bacterium | reverse complement strand
AGGCTCGCGGCATCCATTGAACAAAGTTCCGAACATCCCCTAGCAGATTGCCTCGTGAATCAGGCTCAGTCGCAGGGGATCACACTTGCTGCCAACGCCAATGTGTCGGTAACAATAGGCCAAGGCATAAGTGCCACAATCGCAGGACAGCACTACCTCCTTGGCAACCGAAAACTGATGCATCAAAAAAACATTGCTTTGGATCGCTTTGAATCCACGCTCCAAGCTCTCGAACAACAGGGTAAAACCACCATCCTCCTCGCCAACCACTCCGAAGTACTGGGCATACTAGCGGTCGCCGATACCGTGAAAGACACCTCTAAAGCCGCTGTGGATCAAATGAAGTCAATGGGCATTGAGGTATACATGATCACTGGCGACAACCAGCGCACTGCCACTGCTATAGCTCAGCAAGTTGGCATTCACAATGTTCTAGCCGAAGTCTTGCCAGAGCAAAAAGCTGAGCAGGTAAAAAAGCTGCAAGATCAAAGTAGGCGAGTGGCCATGGTGGGAGATGGCATCAACGATAGTCCTGCTTTGGCCCAAGCTGATTTGGGGATTGCCATGAGTAGCGGTTCCGATATTGCCATGGAAACTGGTGGCGTAGTGCTTATGAAAAACGATCTCCTTGATGTTGCGACCGCAGTCCACCTAAGCCGGAGTACTCTTGGCAAAATTCGACAGAATCTAGGTTTTGCACTCATCTTTAACTGCATAGGCATTCCTGTAGCTGCTCGTCTCTTCTTGCACTGGGGTGTAATACTCCGGCCGGAACTAGCCGGCTTAGCCATGGCCATGAGCTCGGTAACGGTTGTAACGAACTCGCTACTACTCAAGAGTTTTCATCCAAACCGTCGCAATTGGATCTCCGATCTGGCTCCAGTTTTCATGTTCGTTGGTGGTACGCTCCTATTTCTACTGTTTACTCGTTTCAGTCGATAAATTCCCACTGGACTGTCTCAGTATTCCGCCGTTGCGCTTCGCCTGCGCAAGGAGCTTGCAGACAGCATTGGGAAACTAGAACCATGGCATGATGGGCATACTGCATATAGATCCGCGGTGACAATGCCGAAAACTATGAGCTGAGTACACTGCCATGGTCTACAATGTACCGCATGCATTCCTTTGCCAATCTCCGTACCGCACTCGTACTCGTAGTTATCAGCTCGGCTGTACCCGTAGCCAGTGCTGTAAGTTTTCAAGATGATCCCTACTCTGCGCGTGAGACTTACCCAACAGTCGCACTTGGCAGCGAGAGTGAAGCACTCGATGACCCACTCGATGACATTGTGGTGTTCGATAGCCGTAAGCAACAGATCGTTCCAGCTGTGCTTACCGATCTCAATAAGTTTTCCGTTGTACCTCATAATGATTCCTACCAAGCTCAGTTCCACGTGGTAGCACCACTTCCCGAAGATCCCGGTGTACCGGTCAACTTGTTTGTGTACTTAGATCTCGATGGCGATACCAGCAATAACGCGCCTGCCTATGGCCCAGGCCCAGAGTCCGATGCCGGGGTAATGCTCCTATTTGGCACCAGAACCAAGTGGCACACCGAAGTCTGGAAGTACGACATCGGTACCAAAAAATGGCTCAAGCAACCCGACGAGCCTGCCTTTACTATTAACGGGCACGATGCCACGGTAGATCTACCAGCGAGCCTAGGTCTAAAAGAAGGTGTCACTCGGCTACGCGCATTCAGCCTCACCGCCGACGAGAAGGGTTCGTTCGCCGAAGATATTGTCCCCGGCGAAGGTTTACCTGCACTCAAAAAAGTGGAGGCTGCTCCAGTTGCCACTCAGGTCAAAAAGCCTACTGATAGTCGAAACCTCTTTATTATGAGCATCATTGGGATTATGGCCCTACTCGTCGTAGTTGGCAGCACCACTATTTACATTGCCCAAAAGCGCCACCATAAGATGCTGGGAAATAAGTAGAGGCACCTGTGTCTACAGACGACCCATAGCCTGCTCGATGTCTCTTGCCACACTGCCAGGGTGCGACACATACGAGAGCTTGGCCCCAGATTCAAATTTGAGTGTTCCGTAGCGCAAGAGTGATTGCACTAGACCATGAGTCTTCGCTTCGACTGTCTTCATTTTATCGAAGGATACTTCTAGTATTTCGCCGTCACGAAACAGGGATTCGTGAATACGAATGAGACGGTGGTTGGTCACTAAAATATGACTCATCGATTCGCCCAGTATCAGCACAAATAACCAATGGTGCGCGAACATAAAGACCAATAAGGCAGCCAAGAA
>CAZLUF010000017.1:7152-14192 GCA_964562645.1 uncultured Candidatus Peribacteria bacterium | reverse complement strand
TATTACAAAACTCGTTTTCGTTGTGCATGTGTAGGGTAAGAGTTTCTTAAGTTCTTGGTCGTAGGTTTTCATTTTCGCCAATGCTACGCTAGTTCGGGTTCGCTATACCACCCCTCCACAATTCCGTTGCATATGTGCTGGTACCACTGTTGGGCACGGATCAGAACGTGCTCCCGGGGCATGGGTACATCCGGTGGTCTGGGCGTGGCGAGTTTAAAGAAGCCATTTGAACCCTCGGCCATGGCGTTGGCTATGTCCCATGCACGTGTATCGGGTGGGATCGGCATGGCTCCTGCACGTAGATCGACTTCGTGAAAAATCCATTCCTGGAGAGGGCAGTGAAGGAGGAATCGTTGTAAGTCGTGCTCACGCGGATTCGTGTTTGCATCACCAGGCGCGTAACCCCGTTGGTGTAGGCTGATAAATGCCATGGCCAATTGCATACGTGTTTCGATGGCTACATTTCGAAATGCATTGGTACCAGTCTCACGTGCGTAGAGAGGGTTGCGGGTGTTCTGTAAATCAGGACGCGAAGCTCGCCATTCATCATCTTTACAACCGGCAATGATCGGTTCCATGCAGGCATAGAGCTCGCGAGCGTACTCAACATCGGGCTCCGGTGGAAATGGAACGAGTGCCATAGCGGAATATACTATCACGCTGGTCTTAGTCTGTCAGGGTAATCTCCAAACTCCGTAGCAAGCTCACGGCCTCTGGAAGGCTAAATTTTGCCTGTTTTACGGTATTTGCCCGGATATCAATGGCGTAGTTAGTTGCGCCAGAAAAGTTGGCTTTCGTGAGGTTAGTGCCGTTAAAAATACTGCCGCTGAAATCGGTGCCAGTAAAATCGGCATCGGTACAGTTGGCTTGAGTAAAGTAGCATTCGCGCGCAGTGCAATGTGTTAACGTGAGGTGTGGCACTTTTGCAAAACTAAAGTTCGATTGCTGTAGCTCACATTTTTCAAAGATCATGTGTCGCATGGAGGCGGTTTTAGACCAGTCGATCCCCAATGTTTTTACGGCCGTGAATTTCGTTTCCATAAACGAACAATTCACAAACTGTACAGCGCTAAGTAGGCTCGCGGTAAAGGTGCAATCGCTAAACGTGCAGTCGGTAAACGTGCAGCTGATCAGGCGATTAGATCGAAATGTACAGGTATCAAACTCTTTATTGGTAATACGTGCACCAGTGAGTTGTAACTTACTGAATACTTCTTTTTGATAGTGATCTGGGTTAGTGGCAGTGAGATCCATGTGCACTAGTGTAGCTTGGGGCACATATGCAGGTACAAAACGAGTTAACAATCTCGTAACTAGGGTTTACCGGGCGGGTCTGAAATACTGGCAGCCATGCAGAAACGGCTCTGTATTTTGATCTTCAGCACCGTCTTGTTTGTTCACGCTTTTTCGTTTGGCGGTACGGGTT
Source organism: uncultured Candidatus Peribacteria bacterium (assembly GCA_964562645.1). Taxonomy (GTDB): domain Bacteria; phylum Patescibacteriota; class Gracilibacteria; order Peribacterales; family Peribacteraceae; genus CAZLUF01. The sequence continues at coordinate 12,766 of CAZLUF010000017.1, read as the reverse complement.
GGAACGAGCATTCACGTTTAGATTTGTTGCATGCGCTCGTGTTCGAACACCGCCTCACAATTGATACCTTCCATGGAAACACAGGTGATAAGGCGCTTCTTTACGGTCACTACTACAGTGAAAAGCCACCAGGAGTGGTACTGCTTGCTCTGCCAGCGTTCTGGATCAGTGTTGGTTTGGCTGATGTCTTGCATGTAGGAGGGGGTCAAATGTCGGGTGTGGCATGGATGTTTAAAGCCTGGATTACCACCGTAGGTTCGGCTGGTGTATTGGCAGCATTGGCGGCCGTGGCTATGTTTGTCTTACTCCGTAAATTTGTTGATACAAAAGCGGCACTGATAACGACTTTTAGTCTGTTTTTAGCATCGCCGATGTTTACGTATTCACATGTACTCTTTGCCCATGGTATTGCGGCGAGCTTGCTTACTATTTCGCTTTGGGCGGTACTCACGCGCACGGCTAAAACAGCAGCGTGGAAAGATGCCTTAGCTGGTTTTTTCGCTGGTTTGGCCATAAGTTGTGAGTACGCGGCAGCCATCGCGGTGGGGGCAATTTTTGTCTATTGCCTATGTACCAATGTGCGGCAGGCATTGCGTTTTGCAGTTGCGTCGTTGCTGCCACTCATGCTGATTCCCATCTACAACTTTGTTATTGCGGGTCACCCTTTCACTCTAGCTTACGATGCGACAGATGGGATTCCTGGTAAGCATGTCTCCATCTGGGAGGAGTTACGCATTGCCGCACCAGATCTCACAATTACCACCAAATTACTCTTCGCCGAATCAAGAGGTTTGCTCTTTTGGACACCGATACTCTGGTTTGTAATTCCCGGCTTTCTCGTGATGTTTAAGAAAAAGCCCGCTCTCGCGTATACAGCACTGGGGGCGAGTATTCTATTAATAGCCTTTGTCTCTGGCCTGGGTACATTTTGGGATGGTGGCTGGGCACTGGGTCCGCGTCAGCTAACCAGTATGCTGCCTCTGCTCGCTTTGCCGTTGGCATTTGGCAGTACTATCAATCGTAGTCTGGCTGCAGTATTAGGCGTACTTTCCTGGTTGCTCACATACGTTGCAGCCCTAGTGAATCCTCATACCGAAAGACTCATATCACCGTTGTGGGAGTATTATTTACCTAATTATCTACGGGGAAACTTTGGTACTAATTGGCTAGTGCTACTAGGTGTTTCTGGTCCTCTGGCCATGGCACTCCAGACCATCGCGTTAGTCACAGTGATGTATCTGGCTTACCGGTGGTCACATGTCGAAACGACTTTGCATGCTCGTAAGCGCTCCAAATAACAAAGCTGTGCAACTTGCATCTAGGAATTCCGCAGTACCTCTGTGATACTGTTGGTCATGGGTAAGCGGTTGCCAATTCTCATATTCTGCCTCGTGTTTTTTACACACGTGTTTACATTTGGACATACGGGGTGGGATATGGATTCGCGCCTTAATGTGCTCCATGCCATTGTGTATGAGCATCGCATCGAAATAGATACCTTCCATGCCAATTCCATGTGTAAGGTTTTGCTGAATGGACATTATTACAGCGAAAAGGCGCCGGGAGTAGTATTGGTGGCCTTGCCTGCTTTCTTGCTGAGCGCCCATGTCGTAAAGGCCTTGGGTCTCAATTACCTGGGGTCTCTGGCTTGGCAGATTTCGGCCTGGATCACTACAGCTGGTTCTGCTGGACTCATGGCGGCCATTGCCGCTGTGGCCATGTTTGCCATGCTGAGACGTTCGGTAAGCGCGCGCAGTGCAGCAGTGGTGACGCTCACTTTTTTCTTTGCAACAACTCTGTTTACGTATGCCACAATTCTGTACGCACACACCATTGCGGCCAGTTTTTTGTGTTTGGCTCTGTGGGCACTCAGTAGTCGTGCTCATCGAGATGTATCGAAAGATATTTTCATCGGGTTCTGCGGAGGTATGGCAGTATGCTCGGAGTACCCCGCTTTTATTGCGACGGTTGGACTTTTTGCTTACATACTCTGCCGTAGTCGAGTACAGGCTTTGTATTTTGTACTCGGGAGCCTGCCCCCGCTGCTCGTTATTCTTTTAAATAACTACTGGATGTCCGGCTCACCACTCATGTTTGGGTACAACTGGGGGCATCAGATGACTGTTGCTCAAACGGCTCATCTTGGAAGTCCGAACATCCTGTATATTCTCAAACTGCTCGTACTGGAACATCGTGGCTTGTTTTTCTGGTCGCCCTTTTTGCTACTGCTTTTGGTTGGTTATCGTGACTGGTATAAGAAGCAGCGAATTTTGGCTATAATAACAGCTATTTGTGCAGTAGCGCTTGTGCTCTATGTGTCCGGCCTTGGTCCCGATTGGCACGGTGGTTGGGCTCTTGGGCCACGACATTTCACGTCGATTCTGCCTTTTTTGGCGTTGCCAGTCGCCTTTGGCTTCCAGCGCTATCCGCGAGCTGGATATCTCTTGGCTGCCCTCTCTTTTTTGCTGACTTTTTTAGCAGCACTGTCCGACCCTCAAACTCCCGAAAATTTCATACATCCTTTCTTCGAATTCTATTTGCCACGGTACGGCACGGGGCAATTTGGAAATAATTTGGCGATGCTGTTTGGGTTTTCAAGTTTTACAGGCTTGGTTCTGTTACTTACGGCACTGGGTTTTGGTTTTACCTTAGCCTATCGCTGGAGTGGCACTCGTACAGCTGCAGCTTCGCTTTAGCTTACGAGGTAGCAACCGTTTTTTGAAAAAATGGATACATGCTTTAGTTGCATGGCAAATTCCGGAAACTCTCTAAAAATCCGCGTGAGATAGGGCGTAACATCCATGGGCCTTATCTTACAGCAAAACGTAACTGCGCAGAATTACTGAATACTCTCCTGGCAGTGCTTTTGAATCGTCTTCCAGTCGTAGGGGAATTTATAGGTTTCGAGTGCTCTAACGAGCGCACCAAACGCTTGCCAGGGATTTGGGTTTTCGTAGACAAAAGCGTTACCAGTTTCCTGGGCCAAATTGTAGTCATCTACTGCTGGCATGGGTAATGCTACGGGCACGGTGCCATAGCTTAGACATTGTTGAACATCGGCGGCTGCCACTTCGGTAGAGAAGTAGAGGGCAATGTCGCTCGCCAGTAGCATGCGCAACTGATCTTCTTTGGTATCAGGGAGAATATGCACGCGGTGGCTCTCTTTCTGAGCTAGTTTCGAGAGCATCTCACCGTAGTGAGCACTACCACGTCCAAGCACCACAATTTCTACTGGTAAAGTTAGAATGCCAGAGAGAGTGGCCTCGAATAATTTACCACCCAGCGCATCGGTCATTCCAAATGGGAGGCAGAGGAGTGGGCGACGCGGTTCGCGTGCCCAGCCTAGGCTCTGTTGCAGTTGTGCTTTGGCGGGAGCTTTGTGCTCTAAGGCAGGAATGGTGAGCATAGGTGTGGGTGTGCGCATAACGTAGAGGTATCCGCTTATTGTAGCCGAAATTGAGTAGATCAGAAAGAGCGTAGAAGTTGACATATATCATTAGAGTTTTGTAATGAACTATTGTTCTGCAGCGAAGCCACGTAGGCTACGCGCCATGAAGCATCTGCTGCTGATTGATGGTCATCACTTAATGTACCGGGCGTTCTACGCGGTGCCGCGCACGCTCCAGACAAAGTCGGGGGAGTTAACCAATGCGGTTTTTGGGGTAGCATCTATGTTTTTAACTATGCTCAGAGTGGAGCAGCCAGATGCTGTGCTTTTCTGCTTCGATGCTGGTTCCGATACATTTCGGCATCAGGAACATGCCGAATACAAGGCTGGGCGAGCCGAAACGCCCGACGAGTTCTATGCGCAAATTCCCCGTATTCACGAGTGTGTGAGCTCTTTTTGTGTAAAAGAAGCAGCCGACCCCGGCTTTGAGGCCGATGATCTGTTGTGTAGTTATGCTCGGGCAGCAGCTGCCGATGGCATGCGAGTCACAATCGTAACAGGGGATAGAGATGCCTTTCAGGTGGCGGCACCCAATATTCGGATCGCTATTCCTCATAAAGGCTACCTGGCTCCCGAGTACCTTGGTCCAAACGAAGTGTTTGCCAAATACGGTATTACTCCCGAGCAGGTGCCGGCGTACAAGGGGCTCTCTGGCGATAGTTCCGATAACCTGCCCGGAGTACAGGGTATAGGGCCAAAAACCGCTAGTCAGTTATTGCAGCAATATCATACGTTAGAGGGTATCTACGAGCATTTAAGCGACATTCGCCCGGCGGTACGAAGTAAGCTTGAGCGTGATCGAGAACAGGCCTTCTTCTGCCAGCGCATGGCTTTATTAATAGAGTCTGCCCCTCGCACTTTTACTTGGGATGACCTGCTAGTCGGAACACTCGATACCTCGGCATTACAGGCCTTTTTGCAACGCATGGAGTTCTTTTCGCTCCTCCCTCGCATTCGTTCCTTGCTTGCTACTCCCTACGGCCAAAAACTCAGCCCAATGGCTGCTGTCCAAGATGTGTTTGGAGACCCCGATTCCCCGGCCGAGGACGCTTCGCAGCTTTCGTTATTCTAGGGAGGTTTTGGGCACACCACATCAAAGTGTGACGTCTGCTGTGAGTAGTATGTAATTGGCGAATGTTGATCGTGTTTTGCAAAACATATCTATTCAGCATTTATCTATTGTTCAGCAAATGTACTCAGGCATTTTTATGGCAATAAATAATTGAATACATAATTTGTACTTTGCTTTCTGTTACTTAAAATATCAGAGCATAATTTGTATACAACATGCACTGATGTGAGTACTAAACGTATTCACTTAGTGCTTGCGGGGCTTATGTATGCGCTTCTACACTCGTGTACGACATTCTCGTTTCCTCCGTCTTCTCTCATGCCAAAAGAACGTGTTATTGCCAGTCTTGATGTCGGTAGCGCCAAAATTCGTACCGTTATTGCGGTAGTAGATGGCAGTCACGACGAGCGACGAGTTCCAAACGTCATTGGCGTGGGGCTCTCGCCATCGCTTGGTATGCGCAAGGGGCATGTGATCGACGTGGAGGAATTAATTCATAATATCATCTCATCACTCGAAGATGCCGAGCGTATGGCCGGTGTGCCAGTGAACCATGTGTTCATTGGTATGAGCGGTGCTCACATCGAGTCGTTCGATAGCCGTGGTGTTATTGCCATCTCTGGTTCCGAGATTCAGGTGGAAGATATTGCTCGTGTGATCGATGCTGCTCAGGCAGTGAGTATTCCACCCAACCGTCGCATTTTGCACATTGAACCTAAGGCCTATGCTGTCGATGAACAGCGTGGTATCAAAAACCCACTCGGTATGACGGGTATTCGTCTGGAGGTGGAGGCTCACATCATTACCGGTCAGCTGCAGCATGTGAAAAATGTCGAAAAATGCGTGGATCAGGCTGGTGTGGATATCGATGCCATTGTGCCTTCTACTATTGCCGCTGCTGAGGCCACCCTCACACGTCGTCAAAAGGAACTCGGTGTAGTGCTCATTGATATTGGTGCCGGTGCTACCAGTGTAGCGGTGTTCGAGGAGGGGACCATTCTCCATTCTATTGTCTTACCGATTGGTGGCGAGAGTGTCACGAGCGATATTGCCATTGGTCTACGCACCTCCATTGATACAGCCGAGAAAATTAA
>CAZLUF010000017.1:567-7142 GCA_964562645.1 uncultured Candidatus Peribacteria bacterium | reverse complement strand
GGATTCCCGCGGAACGGCCACCGATGCCTACACCGGAGCGCTCTTCTCCGATCTCGTCGCCGCCTTCATCGTGATCGCAACTGGAGCGACCCTCTTCGTCGCTGGCACCTCGATCGATACGGCCGAGAAAATTAAAGTGGAGTTCGGTTCGGTATTGCCAAGCGAAATGAACGAGCGCGAGATGATCGACTTAAGTACGGTCAGCAAGGTGGATACCCAAACAGTGAGTAAGAAGTATATGGCCGAAATTATGCAGGCTCGTTACCACGAGATCTTCAGTTTGGTAAAAGAGCAGCTCGCTCGCATTGGTCGTAGTGGCATGTTGCCAGCTGGTGCCATTCTCACGGGTGCCGCAGCGAAGGCTCCAGGTGTACTTGATCTCAGTCGCGATGTACTTGGGCTCCCTGTGCAAATGGGTTTCCCGGTCGAGATCGGTGGAGTGATCGAAAAGGTAGATGATCCTGCCTATGCTACAGCTCTTGGTACCCTCGTATGGGGTGTGCGCGAAGATGACAATATTCTCCGCGGTGGCGGTTCTCACTCTCAATTCCAATTTAAGCGCGCGGCCAAGCAGCTGAGTACTTGGGTGCGTAGTCTCTTTCCCTGATTCGCTCATCACAGGCACTAACGCCTGTGTCTATCCTCTCTTGCCTTCCCAACCTTCTCATGTCCGATACATTCCGCTCTCTCTTCTCCGGCTCCCGTGGTGCACAACAACCACAGCGCCCAGATGAAACTCAGGCTAGCACGCCTGCTACTCGCGAAGTCCGCCCCGATAGCGCCCCAGGCGCAGTTATCCGCGTACTTGGCGTGGGTGGTGGTGGCGGTAATGCCATTGGCACGATGATTCACCAAAAGGTACAGGGTGTGGAGTTCGTAGCCGTGAACACTGATGCTCAGGCTCTCTACCACAGCCCTGCCGCTCGTAAGATCGCCATTGGTCGCGGTACCACTCGCGGTTTGGGTGCTGGTGCTAACCCAGAAATTGGTAAAAAGGCTGCTGAGGAATCGCTAGAAGAAATCAAGGCTGCCATCGAAGGAACCGATATGCTCTTTATCACTGCTGGTTTGGGTGGTGGTTCGGGTACTGGTGGTATTCGCGTCATTGCCGATGCGGCTCGTTCTATGGGTATTCTCACGGTAGCTGTCGTTACCAAGCCATTCAGCTTCGAAGGTTTTAAGCGCAAGAAGCAGGCCGAAGAGGCACTTGAGGAGCTCAAGGGGAAGGTAGATACACTCATTGCTATTCCGAACGATAAAATTTTGTCTTTGATCGATAAGACAACACCTCTCACCGATGCCTTTAAGATCGTTGACGAAGTGCTCAAGCATGCTATCGAAGGTATCTCTAACCTGATTACCGTCCACGGTCTTGTAAACGTCGACTTTGCCGACGTAAAGGCCATTATGCAGGATGCCGGTACGGCCCTCATGGGTATTGGTTACGGCACTGGCGACAGCCGCGCTGCCGAGGCCGCTCGCGCCGCTATTGATAGTCCGCTCCTCGAAACAAGCATCCACGGTGCTCAGGGTATTCTCTTTAATATCACTGGTGGTACCGATCTCTCCATGTACGAAGTGGACGAGGCCGCTCGTATCATTACCGAGGCTGCTGCTCCAGAGGCTAACATTATCTTCGGTGCCGTGATCGACGAAGCCTACACTGGTCAGATTAAGATCACAGTAGTAGCTACCGGCTTCTCGGATAAAGACATGGGTTCGCCTATGGCTGCTACTCCAGCTCAGCGTATTATCCAGAGCAACTTTGGTCGCACGCCAGTTTCGGCGGCTAAGCAGAACGATATGCGTCAGTCTGCCACCACCGACACGGCTAATGTGGGTTCGGGCCTCAACTTAAACGTCGAAGAGTTGGAAGTGCCTGCCTTTATGCGTAAACCACTCAGCAAGTAATTCACTTTGTGATTTAGGCACCCCTGAGCCAAAAAGCCGGGGGTTTTTTTATGTGATCATAGTAAATATTTGCATCTAAATGTTATTCTTTTGATCGATTCAAAGTGGCTCTTCAGATGTATTGTTACTTTTGTCCGGCAACAAAAGTAACCAAAAGTGCCTGAGCGCCAACGCTTACCGTCGAGCATCACTAATTCTAATAGCGAGCCAAATTAAGGGCATTAAAGATTGAAATAATGCAGCGTGCTCGACCGCCCCTTCACCCCCCGTGGCGCGCAAACCTCCCGCTTTGTGCTTCTTTCAACCTGCGCACTCATTCACATACTTTGGTCACTTTCTTGTCTGCCAGACAAGAAAGTGACAAACAGCCAAACCTTTTGTTGGTTCAAAAAATGGCAGTCCCTCTTTTAAATAGTGCGACTAGTTTGATTTTGTGATTCCGTCTCTACCCACTATCCTAATGCCATATGCACGTCTCCATCCGCCGTATTGATACCTCGTTGCCATTGCCTCAGTACGCCACCGGGGGTTCAGTGGGGTTTGATCTCATTACTCGCGAAACCACAGTGATTGAGGCTGGTAAAATCGCTCTGGTACCAGGAAATGTGGTGGTAAAGGTACCCGAGGGCTATGCATTGCTCATTGTTTCGCGTTCGTCTTTGCCACGTAAAAAGGGCTTAATCTGCCCACATGCCATTGGGGTGATCGATTGCGATTACCACGGCGATAACGATGAACTCATGGTCCAAGTTCAAAATATTACAAATGAGTCCGTAACCGTAGTTAAAGGGGAGAGGATCGCCCAGGGACTATTTGTCAAAACCGACCGGGCCGAGTGGCAGGAAGTGCAAAGCCACGGAGTCGAAGATCGTGGGGGCTTTGGGAGTACAGGGCATTAATTAGGCAGCTTCACCCAGGCTGCCAGTGATCTTTCTAATGCTCTTTTGGGCCGCATCGATTTCATTGCGGGCAGCTTCAATTTCCTCTTGCAAGTGATCGCGCTCGGCTTCGTTGGAGGGTTTCATGCTTGCCTTGGAAACATCGGCAATATCGATATTGAGGCGGATAATATCGCGCTCGTATTTCGCGATCGTTTTTTCCAGCTCCTTAATACGCTTTTCGCTAGTAGCCTTGGTTTCTAGTAATTTAGCTCCGGCGCTCTTATTTACTGATTTCTTGAGGCTTTCATACACCGCCAAAATACGATCGTGGAAATCGCGTGTAGCTTTAGGCTTTTGTTCGTACTCGGCCACTACCTTAGCTTGTTCGGCTCCGGTTTTATCATCGCCACGCATTTTGTGGATCGCTTCCTGCTGATCGAACAGATAATCGGCCACACCTGTACCGAAGGGGATTTTCTTATCAATGGATTCGGCCATAGTTGCCACCGAAATCACGCCACAGTGGAGCAAATCGACAATAGTATTCTTGTTATTTGGCGGATCATCGAGCTGCTTGATCAACTTGTTGTTGTTGCCATGCGTCCACACACCCAGCACAGTGCGACGCATTTTTTCGGTTGTTTCCTCCATAAATTTTTCCAGCGGTTTACCATTACCCGAATCCTTCTTTAGCTTACCAAGGCGTTCATTTCGTAAAATAAGCTGCTCCAAAAACATTTTCGCCTTGGTATCATTAATAAGGTCTCCTGTGGTGTTTACCGCTAAAATTGTAGCATATCCACCGGCATGCTGTAGTACTACTTCGGAGCCGTCATTAGCGGGGTTATAAAAGTCGTCATCACAGTCTTTGGGGTTGAGTGAAGATCCACCAATATGGTCGCGATAATCTTTAAAGACCGGATCGTCATCAAAAATGCTAATAACACTGCCACAAACATTGATCTCTTGGGTGGCAAGTACCTGCGAAACTTTGCGATCTAGATTATCGGTTGTCTTGCTCTTTTCTAGTTTTTCAAATTCATCGAGCTTACCGGCATCTTTATAGGCTTTTTTGATCTTGGCTTCGATAGTGGCAATGGTTTTGGGTAAGCGACCTGCGCGGGAAAAATCATCGTGTCCGCCCTGCTGCCAACGTTCGATGGCATGGCGATCAAGTTTCATAAACGAAGTGAGCCAAGCGGGGTTTGGGAGGCCCAAGTTTCCGAGCTTGTCCATTAAGCCCTTGGGGAAATATCGGCGAGCAAATCTGCCACCTTCGTCGGTGCGGCGCATGTGGGCAAAAATGCGGGAACAGACCCATGCCGAAGATTCGCCAAGCTTTGCCTTTTCGATAATACGTTCCACAATACCGAACACCGCCCAGTAGTTTGCTCGCTGCATTTCGTCGTCCAAAATTTCCATCATTGGTGGAATATCTGGCATATCTTTAACGCGGTCTTTACCGCGGCTCTGCTCCGAAATACCGCCGCTCTGGTTTTTTTGGTGCAAATCACGCAAATACTCAGCTTTGCGACCATCGTTCCACCAGGCCGGGAGGTAGTCATTTACATTGTAACGGTGTGTTGGACGAGCATCACTGGCAAAGAGGAGGCCAGATTTATAATCGAATTCGTAGAGCCAGCCTTTTTCGGCCATGTACTCCAGAGAGCCTCGGAAGCGGTTAGCATCATTGCTCGATTTTTGGAGTAGATCGTGGTGTCCCACCATGTCCATAAAGCTGGCATTGTCGTGTTTTAGGTGCTCCTGGAAGCCATGAGCCACCTCTTGGTCCTTGTGATCAATACTCTTTTCAAGTGATAGCTTCGCTCGATCACCGAATGGCAAACTGGCAGTGAGACCACCCAAAGTGTTCGAAAGCGTGGCAGTGCGCAATTGCTGCCATTCTTTAATGGATTCCTGGAACGAATCCCATACGTTTTTAATGGCATCACCAATTTCTTTTATGGAGTAGAAGCTCACGCCAGGAATAAAACCGCCGGGTACCTCGGCACGATTGGCAGTAGCCTTGATTTCTTCAAATTTAATTTTAGCCTGATCACTCACGGTCTGCAGAGCCGTGCAGGTATCTTCAATAGATTTCATGATCGCTTCTTCAATTTCCTTGAATTTATTACTAGCTACATTTTGTCGACCAGGTCCATCTAGGTGGTCCCAGGTGGGGGTGCCAATTCGTTCGAGTACCATTGCTTCTACACTGCTAACCGTTTCTGTAGAAAAAGCGACACCATGTATAAATTGAGCATAAGCACTTGGAGGCATTTTGCCACTTTTCCACTGACTTAACTGCATGACCCAACCTTTGTACTGACGCAGGGTTTGGAGCTTGTCGCTAAAGGCCTTGGCTTCTTCAGAAATATTCATCAAATGTTCGTCTCGCTTGCCTGGGTCCGTGGCCATTATTTTACGAATCTCGGCTTCGGCACCAGAAGTTTTATCGATAATATCCTGAATACGCTTTTCAGTTTCGCTGATTTCGTCGAGGATTCTTTTGCTGCTATCGACCGTTGATCCGCCCTCGGGAGCTGCACCAGATGCAGACCTGCCAGCATTGTAACGTTGGCTTTGATTGCGCATGCCCCCATCACTTACCTTTTTAAGAAGCAGTTTTTCGCCGTTGACATCCAGTAGCCGAAACGCCTCTAGTTCGTATTCGGTCGTATCGTGTACCTGGCTGGGGTCGCGTTTCCACTCACTGTAACGTACGAGTAATTCCTCCATAATGAGGTTCATATCAGCAGTGTCGCGACCGTAGGCCTGGTAAGGCTGACCGTGGCGGCGCACGAAATCCAAAAGCCTAGAAAACTCCATGGCGCTCTTGGTGCCATCGTCACAATCAAATTCGCGCGTTTCGGTGCGGGCAAGGCTTTCGCGGACGGTGCGGAAGTAATTGGTATCGATACCAATTTCGTGCAAGGCATCAAGCACGGCGTGGCTGCCTTCGTGCAGTATGAGAGCCCGGCGACGATCGATCTGTGTTGGGGCAGCAAATTCATCACGGAGGATAAATTGCTGCCGTGCGGGATCGTAAAGGGCATTAACACCTGCTGGCAGCGCGTTGCTGTACTGCACACTTCGTCCGCTGATGGTCCGTAAAAACTTACCACAGCGCTCTAGGTTTTGTAGGGCCGATTTGGCTTCGAGTACTTTTCGGTCGGCTTCGTCTGTATTGATTGAAAGTGCCTCTGATAAGGCACTTCCTAAGTGTCCTTCAATATGATCATGCAAAGAATCAACATGCTTTTTGGCACCCGTGAGAGTAAAGACTTCTAATTCCGAAAATTTTACATCCGGGAGATCACTCGAAACAGCCGTGTCGATAATATCGCCAAGTGCATTGCGTAAGCGGTTACGTACTTGCTCAACTTCGGCTTGAATACGCGTGTTTACCTCGGGCGTGGCTTCGCTGGCTTCTGCAGGGCCAGCTTCGTTGGGGTCAAAGATTTTGAGCGGTGGCTTTCCACCCTGTCCACCACTCATGCCACCACCTGCACTTTTTTTTACAAACAAGATCTCTCGCTGCTCCCGAGTGGGGGAGAGTGAGAGGGGGGTTGCAAAGTGCCCAGTGCGGATAGGTTCCACGGGCATCTTAAAGTTTAATGAGACGAAGGAATTGATCCAACACACGCTCCTGGTGATCTGGCCTCATGGGCAAAAATCGGCTTAGGGTTGTGCGAATCAGGGTGACATCGATGTCGTTTGTTTGGATGACTATCTCGCGGTTGAGCCCGCGCTTGCGCAGAATGTGTAGTTCGTTGAAGTGTG
>CAZLUF010000017.1:0-557 GCA_964562645.1 uncultured Candidatus Peribacteria bacterium | reverse complement strand
TGTGGCGTGTGACTGATCCAGAACTCTGTACACTCACTCCAGGGCACAAAACTGTTCTCGTATTCAAAGCCCGCCTCTTCGATGACAATCGAGCGGCTAGCTGCCGGTTCATTGCGTGTGAGGTAGTAGGCAATCCCAAGTAGTACACAGGCTACTGTCATCGTCCAGGCGCCAGTGGCAATGCCGTAGAGCGCCAAACCAAGCAATAACGTGCCAGCAATGATGTACCACTGCATGGAGCGTTGATGCTCCGGGTGGATCAAGCCTGTCCATTCGAGCAGGCGAGCGCCCTTGTTGAGCATCGTACTATCCACCGTTGAAGGAGTAGCGACTGTCATGGATGTGGGTGTGAAGAAATCAGATTATTATAGCGGAAAACACACTTTTAATCAGGTGCGTATACTTGCATTAAGTCAAAAATGTTATCTTATATTAAAATATGTACCTCCGAAGACAGAAAAAGAGTTGAAATTGGCTTAGATATGTCATTTGTGATCAATTCCAGTAAAAAATGACAGCCAGAAAAACAGCCAAAAACCCGCATTTTGGAGTGAATA
>CAZLUF010000016.1:369-15270 GCA_964562645.1 uncultured Candidatus Peribacteria bacterium | reverse complement strand
ACGACCGATGCAAAATTTACCGGTTGGAAAGGTTTTGTGAGTGGCGAGGGCATTTTCATGATCAAGGCCAAAGGTACTGGCCACATGTTCGTCAGTTCGTTTGGTGGTTTGTTTTCGCGCGAGCTGGCTGCGGGTGAAAAATTTATTGTGGATAACGGTCATATTGTCGCGTTTCCATCGAACATGCAGTACGAAATCCAATCGGCTGGCTCGGGCATGATGAGTGCTGTAACTACCGGCGAGGGGTTTGTTTGTGTCTTTACTGGTCCAGGAAAAATTTACATGCAATCACGCAATTTGCGCACCTTTGCCGAAACCCTCAATCCATTCTTGCCACGGCGTGAAAAATCCCAAGGCGTGGGCATGCTCGGGCAAATTATGGGCGGATAGTTTTTGAGGTAACAATTTAGAGTTTGCCAGTCTTATATCTAAGCTTTAGGCAGGCGTGTATTTTGAGACCAAAAACTACAATACCCAAATAGAGCACGGCAATCATCCAGACAGACATCTCTAGATGCACTGAGGCAAAAGGAATCTGGCTCAAAAAATAAGTAATAGTGGTGACCCACCATAAACAAAGCTGTGTACCTAAAGCAGGAAGCAACGCCAGCGTGGGCGAGAAGATCCGTAGGGCGATGCTCACTCCACCCAGGGTGGAAATGATGGGTATGAGTGGAGTGACAAGCATGTTGGCGAAGGGTGATATGAGTGAGAGCTGGCCAAAGTGGTACAGCACACATGGCTCCGTGCCCATTTGAGCAGCGAGCGTCATAGCCAAAGATTCTCTGATTCCATATTTTTCGTTCAACCAAGTGCATTGCTTCTGGAAAAAGCTTCCAAATGTCAGTAGTCCCAGTACCGATAAAAACGAAAGTTGAAAACCAATATCCCACCACACTATTCGTGGATTTTGCAGGGCCATGACGCATGCAGCCATTACCACATTTCGCCAGCCACTATTAGGTCGAGCATGGCATAGGGCAAGGGTAGCAATGCCGCTCATAATCGATGCTCTTACTACCGAGGCACTCAGCCCGGTAAAGATGGCAAACCAGGTAATAGTGAGGAGCATGGGTATTAGTCGATATCGTATCGGCAGCCAAAATAGAAGCAGATTGGCAATAACTAATACCATGCTCACATTACCGCCGGAGACAGCCAGTAAATGCGTGAGTCCAGTGCTACGAAAGGCATCCACGACACTTTTAGGAATGCGGCTTCGATCACCCGTGAGTAAACCAACCAGTAAGCTGGCGCCAGGTTCAGGCAGTATGGCTCCTGCTTGATCCTGCACCCATTGGCGCGAATTAATGAGCCACTGTTGCCACCGGGGTACGGGCACTGTGCCAGTGATGCTAATGTTCTTCGCTTTTAAATTGCCTATTACACCTTGCAGTACGTACCAGTGTTCCATGGATTCATCTTGGAGCGGTGCTTGTATAGCGAGGCTTCGGATGCGTTTACCAACTTCGTACGCTGGCCAGTGAATACTATCCCAGAGCCATACGTCGCCACTTATGAGTGTGTGATCAGCAATTTGAACCTGGCCCTGTATACGGTAGCCAATGCGAGTACTTTGGATTTGGCGGTCGGTAATCACACCAATTACTTCTACGCGTACAGGCTTAGAAATGCTGGGTAACAGCCTAATAGGTGGAAGAGTAGTGCAGCGCCAAAGCCCAATCTGCATTCCACAGAAACAGGCCAGTACGACAGCGCGGTGCTTTGGCTTGAAGCGGAGGGCGGATAGAGCACCTATACCAATGACTATTTGGCTGATATAGAGCGGAAAAGAAATAGCTCCATAAATCGCTATAGCTGTGATAGCTCCGATGGCAAGAATCAAAATGAGTCGATGGGTAACCATGGCAAGCAATCATCTTACTTTGGTCTAACAACTATCTACACTCCATGAAAAATTGCTCATTCGAAGTATCGATATCTATTCCCTAGACTCAAAAAATAGGTTCTGTGCTTATGTGGAACTAGCAGGCCACGTAGTGGCGAGTGCAATCCATTCCTGGATACCCATGGTCTCTGGTCGTCGATCTGGGGCAATGCCAACTTTAGCTAAGGCCTCGGCCCCACCCGGTAATTGGCCCAAGGTGTTGCGGAGCATTTTGCGCTTTTGCGAAAAGCCCATTTTTGTCAGCCAGAAGATTCGTTCAATACAAGTGGGGCTGGCCAGTGGCTGAGCAAAAGATTCTATATGCAATACCGAGGAATCAACCGCTGGTGGTGGCAAAAAACACTTAGGTGGTACGTGGCATTGGATTGATGGTGCGCCAAAAATACCTACTAAAATAGTGAGTATGCCCGCATGCTCTGTATCGCAAATTTTTTCAGCAACCTCACGTTGTATCAAGAGCGTCATGCTTTTGGGCGTGAGCGGACTTTCGATATAGGCATGGCGCAGCAAAGGCGAGGTGATGTGGTAGGGAATATTTGCTACCACCTTATACGGAGCAGTAGGTAAAGGGACGCGCAAAGCATTACCTTCGATGACTTGGAGTTTTTTGGTGCGCTCGCGACCACAAAAATGTTTGAGGACTGGGATTAGGCGCGTATCTAATTCAATGGCTTGTACTAATTGCACACGATCTAGTAATTCACGCGTGAGCACGCCGATGCCTGGGCCGATTTCGACGATGGTATCGGTAGGTTGTAAATCAGCCGAAGCCACAATGATATCTAGTACTTCCTGCTCAATTAAAAAGTGCTGCCCTAAGTCTTTATTCAGGCGCAGTCCATTTTGCCGCAGACAATCGGAGACATCAGTCAGGAGATCCACGGCTCTAGTATACGGTAAGCTTGGTAGAGGAGATAGATCGCTTACTACTTACAGACTAGTGTAACCTTGGCGGCAAATTCTTCCATGCGCTTGAGTGGAATACCTGCGATATTCACGCGGCCATCAAACGTCATAAAGACTTGGTGCTCAGTTTGCAGGGTTTGAATTTGCGGCTGACTCAGTGGCAGCATAGCAAACATGCCGTGGCCATCTACACTCCGGCGACAAGCTGCGGGCAGGGCAGTGCGCAAAATTTGTCGCTTGGCTTGTAGTACCGAACGGCACTCGGCTAAGTCGGCTAACCACTCGGTTTGGAACTGCTGCTGGGTAATGGCCACAATCGATTGACCAAGTGTGGCAGCGGCGGAATGCATACCGCGGGTAATATTGGAATAGTGTGCCTCAACTTCTAATTTAGTCTTCTCATCTGGCACCAGCGCCGCAGCCAAACCAGTACGCTCACTGTAAATGCTGTGGTTTTTAGAGGCCGACCAGGCCACCAGTGTTGTAATTTCTGCTGCAGCAAATTGGTGTACCAGTGCTCGGTCTTCGCTAATGCCTTCGGCAAAGCCTTGGTAGGCAAGATCTAGTAACGCGATACAGTCGTGAGCTTTGGCAGCATCTATTACTTGTTGCCATTGCTCTTTAGACCAATCGAGACCAGTAGGATTATGGCAACTGGCTTGAAGCAGCAGGAGTTTGGGTCCAGGTGTGCTTTCAATCGCCTGAATGTAGGTATCGGTTACCGGTTCTCCATCTTTAAGGTAGGGGATTTCTTTGGTTGTGACTCCAGCAGCTTTGCAGAGCGGAGGGTGGTTTGCCCACGCGGGGGTAGGGAGTAAGATCGTCAACCCCTTAGCCATACGGGCTGCCAGACGGATGTTTGCAGCTACCGCACCCGTCCCTCCGGTGGTGGCAATTGCCGCTGTCTTATTTTCCACTACGCCCAGCAAGTTCAATACTGCAGTGCGGTACTCGGGTAAGCCGAGCAGTTTTGGGTAATTGTACGAACGGGTGAGCAGGAGTTTTTGTAGCTCCGGTAATGCCTTTTGTACACTCGGGAGCACAACCGGCTTCCCTTCTTCGTCCATAATAATACCGATAGAACCATTAATGGCTTTGGCCCCAGCGGCATTGGCCAAGGCCGCAATGGCGAAGATGGCATCGGGTGTTGAAGTAGGTAGAGAAGTGTAGTGCATAAAAATGTTAAAAAATAAACATTTACCATTCACCCAAAATTTGGATGTCGGCGAGAGCTTGTAACTCTTTGAGCATGGCCATCACTTGTGGTTGTTTTTTATTACCAGCAAAATCGATCACAAAAACGTAGTTCCCAATACCGGCACCAGTTGGACGACTAACAATACGTGACATATTGCACTGGTGTTCTTTAAGAGGTGCCAGGGCGCGGAACAAAGCCCCGGGAGTATCTTCGCGCAGCATTACTTGAATACTCATTTGCTTGCGCTCTAATTCTGGAAAGGGGTCCTTTTCGGCCACAATCGCAAAGCGGGTGGTGTTGCCTTTGCCTTGGATGTCCTTATCAATAATTGGCAATCCTAACTTTTCCATCGTTTTTGCTGAGCCGATGGCGGCAATGCCTTCGTTTTGTAAGGCTAATTCAATGGCTTGCACCGAGCTCATAGTAGGCAGCCGATACATCGTGGCTTGGTGCTCGCTCATGTAGTGTCGGCACTGAGCTAAAGCCTGTGGGTGGCTGGCAATGGTGTGTACAGCCTTCATATTTTTGGCTCCCAGTGCGTGGTGTACCGGTAAATCAACCGTTTTCCAAATACTCATTTTACTGCCGATTAACAGATCGAGCACTTCGTCCACAGATCCAAAGAGACTATTTTCAATTGGCACCAGACCTAAGCACTGTTCTTTTTGGCACATCGAAAACACGCGATCAAAGTTTTGGCAGAGTATGTACTCGCTATCGGGAAACAGCTTTTTGCCCATGGCGTACGAAAATGTGCCTTCGGGGCCGAGCAGGGCGACTTTGTGATTCATTGGGCAGAAATTGAACGGGTATCTTGAATGCGTTTGGATTCACTGAGTATCAGAGGTAACAACTGATCGACAAAAGGTCGACTGAGTCGGTGGGCTTGGGCAAGGCCATGCCAGTGATTGAGGACCTCTTGTTCTCGAGTGGTATCAAGGGTGGTGGTTTTGAGTTGCCGTATCTGCATTCCAATTTCGAAACGTCGCTGTAGCAAACAGGCTAAATCTTGGTCAATTGCGTCGATAAGAGTGCGTAGTTCCTGCAGAGTGGGGGTGTTCATAGTTCGGCGGGGAGATGAGTATTCTTCCAGGCGCTTTGGCTCAGTTCCGAAAGGTAGAGATCGGCCAATGCTAAAGCGACCATAGCTTCGGCCACGGGAATTACACGTGGAACGATGCATGGATCGTGACGACCGCTGGCAGCAACGGCACCTACTGATGAAGCTGGCTTAATGGAACATTGCACGGTGATATCTTCGCCCGTAGAAATGCCGCCTAAAATACCGCCAAAGTTCTTAGTATCTTTTAAATATGCACTACCTCGCATGGCACTGGTGCGGAATCCAGCACCGTAGCTAAATCCGGTGACGGCACCAATACTCATCAGGGCATTTGCCAGTACAGCTTTGAGCTTACGGAAGGTGGGATCGCCGAGGTTCTTGGGCGGAGCCACCACGCGTACTTCGATCAAACCGCCAACAGAATCGTGTTCACTCTTGCATTGCTCAATGTACTCCTTCATTTTTTCAGCTGCCGCTAGATCTGCTGCGCGCACCGGGTTTTTCTCGATTACTGCGGCATCGAAAATGTTGGTTGTGACAGGGCCAATTTGCACCGTATGACCAATAATCTGGGTGTGCTCGGGCAGTATTTTCTTGGCCACTACACCGCCAATAACACGGGCGATCGTTTCGCGTCCCGAAGACCGGCCGCCGCCGCGGTGATCCCGGTGCCCGTACTTGCTTACATAGGTGGCATCGGCATGCCCGGTACGCAGTTGTGTGCGAAGTGCTTCGTAATCCTGCGAGCGCTGATTCTGATTTTTGACGATCACCATAATCGGAGCGCCAGTAGTTTTACCTTCGAACACGCCACTCAAGATCTCGGGTGTATCTTCTTCTTTCCGGGCGGTTGTAATACTACTTTGGCCGGGTTTGCGGCGTTGTAATTCTGGTATCAGATCGGTTTCACTTAAAGGTATCCCGGCAGGGCACCCATCAATAACTACACCTACGGCAGGGCCATGCGATTCGCCGAAACTGGTGATGCGGAGAATCTCTCCAAATGAATTACTGGCCATGGGCAGAGCGGGAAAGGAGTGTTTGCATTGCGGAGGCTTCGTCAGCCGTAATGGATTGACCAGTAAAGAGTCTAAACTGCTCCAGGCCCTGGTGTAAGAGCATCGCGAGACCATCATGCGTGACAAATCCAACTTGGCGGGCCTTGCTCATAAATTCCGTTATTCGTCCGTAACGTAAATCTATAGCGATAGATTGGTCATCCTTTGGTTTTGGTAGCTCTAGTTCCGGTTCGCCACTGGCGGCCCAAATCAAAGTTTCACAAGTATGATTTGGCAGATCGGAAAGCGCATGGGCAGTGGCTCCGTGTTGAGTGGCAAGCTCACGGGCTTTAGTGAGATTTCTTCCAAAGAGATGAATAGTAGATTCAGTACTCTTCAGCGCTTGGAGCACAGCTGGCACGACACCACCGGTTCCTACTACGCAAACATCGGCTTTCTTAGATAAGATATAGCCTTGCTGTAAACCGATGATATCGGTGTTGTGTCCGGTGATATCCTTCTCGTTCCAAATAAGTGTGTTGGTTACACCGATGTTGCGTGCAGAATCAGCAAGCTGATTCGCATAGGAAAAAGAGCGCTCTTTCCACGGAGCTGTAATGGAAAGACCCCGCACACCAAGCTGGTGTAACTTGGCAATATTGGGAAATGGCTCATCGGGAGCAACGGGAATCCGCGTGTAAAATGCATCAATGCCATGCGTTGTTAATAGCGTATTATGCAACAGCGGACTGAGGCTGTGTTCGATCTGCATGCCTCCCAAAATGGCAAAGACGGCAGGCTTAGTGAGTTGATGAGCAGTGTATTGCTCGAGCGGAACCTGTCCCGGGGCCGCTTGTTCTCCGTTTGCGAGATAGGTGTAGGTAAACGGACAGCACATCGGGCTCTGTAACCGAGTCCAGTGGGCCTTCCAACCCATGCCTAAAATAATGTGTCGCTTGGTATGGGCATACTGCTGCTGCCAGCTCACAATACGCAACAGATCAGCAGCCGAATTCACCTGTACGGCAATTTTGATGAATGCAGGTTTGGTGGCTTCCATTTGCTCTAAAATGACCCCCAATTCTACGTCGCTCGGCGTGTGATCGTAGTTGTGATAACTACGGATGAGCTGTGTATTAGTTGGAACTGTTTCTTTTTCGTCGAGCTCTAAATCGATGTACTGAGCTTGCAAGCGAGTGGCCAGTGTAGGGTCACTATGTCGAGGCGAAGCCAAGATGGGCAAAACTGAGTCGAAGGCAGGTATGTTTGGTGTTAGATTCCCGCGAATCTCCAGTACATCAGCGCCAGCCAGTGCGGCAGCCCGGCTGAACTCAGCGGGATTTTTGCTGGCCGATACTGGCAGGGTTACCACGAACATGTGCGACGCAATTGACGGATGACATATGGAACCTGGCCGCCAAAAGGCAGCGTAGCCGGTACGCGAATATCGGCGAGTGAACTATAGATGGGGTTTCGTTTGCCTAGAATCATTTTTACTTCCTGTTCGAGTGGCAGATTGGTCAGGGCGGGACGTTTGATTTTTTGTAAACGAGCCACTGAGTCGGCCTCGGAAATTTCGAGCCATACGCAGAGCGCTTTTTCCTGTAATACTTTTTGCACAGCTTCGGTTTCGATAGCACCACCACCGAGCGACACAATGTTTCCTGGCTCTAGTGCCTGGCTCACAAGTTCGGCTTCTTTAGCACGGAAAGCCGGCCAGCCATGAGTAGCCACATAATCAGCAATGACACCATGTTGCTGTACAAAGAGGGTATCGGTATCTACAAATTTCTTTTTGAGTTTGCTTGCAAGGCGTTTGGCTAGGTGAGTTTTACCCACTCCGCGCATACCGATAATCGCCACAGGAACGCTTTGTTGATGCGCAAGTTCTAGATCGTGCCAGAAGCCGGGGTAGCTCTTTCTGACACAGTCTTTATCGTCGATGGTGATACCACGGCAGAGTGAGCCGAGTACGGCAAAGCACATGGCCATGCGGTGATCGTGGGCTGTGAGCAAATGAGCCGGCTTAAGTGAATCTGTACCAGTAATTTCGAGTCCATCATCTAGCACCGTTACTTGTACGCCACAGGCCTGCAGCGCGGCTGCGGTAACAGCCAAGCGATCACATTCTTTAATACGTAAATTCTTAGCACCAAGTAATCGAGTAGTGCCAGTACGGGCAGCAGCGAGTACCGCTAGGTTCATTACCTGGTCCGGGAATGGTTCACACTGGATCGTTTTAGGGCCCGGTTCGCGCAGTACGGCTACTATGGTCGGTACGAGTGCATCGCCCTGTTCGCTTTTTGGGTTAAGATTGCTAAGAGCGAGATCACTACCGGTAATTTCTTGTAGTACCAAAAAAGCTCCAGCCGCACTCCAGTCACCCTCAATTTCGTACTGAGTAGGCGATGTAGGCTTTTGCGGAGAAATGGAAAATATTTGCTCTCTCTTTTTAGTCTCAATACCAAAATCGGCAAGCGTCTTGAGGGTCAGATCGACATACGAAGCCGAAGTGAGGTGCCCCTCAACATGAACAGAAATGCCTTTAGGGAGAACACTGCCCAGCAGCAAGAGTGAGGTGAGGTATTGGCTGCTCTTACTCGCAGCAAGGCTAACATTTCCACCTTGTAAGGCAGTGCCATGTATATGCAGCGGCGGACAACCATTGGTCTCTTTAATATCAGCGCCTATCGATTGTAAGGCTCGCACTAAGTCGCCAATGGGTCGCTGCTGCATACGTTCACTACCGGTAATGACCCAGTGCCCAGGCGTGATACTCGCAACCGATGTTAAAAAACGAACAGTAGTTCCGGCATTATCACAATCAATGGCCACTGGTTCAGAGGGGCCGTGCTTTGGCACACCGCCTTTCACTAGCAATGTTCCCGCATCGTGATCTTGCCACTCTAATTGATAGCCCATGAGCTTCAGTCCCCGTACCAAGAGTTCGACATCGTCGCACGGGGTAGCATTGGTAATGAGAGTGGTATGAGAACTTAACGCAGCCAGCACTATGGCACGATTGGCATGCGATTTAGACCCAGGCATTTTGAGCGTGGCTGCAAACGGCATCGCCAAAGTTGGGATGCTAAATGCGCCGGCAGCTTGGGTAGTAGTTTTCATTATGCTAAAGCCCAGAATTGCTCTTTGGTCAGCACGGCTATTTTGCCGGTACCAAGCACGGTTGGTACGGCCATGTGTACTATGCCATCACTGGTTTTTTTATCCTGGAGCATCAGTTCCCACAGCGCCTCTTTTTTCATGTGGTTCGGAATTACCTGAGGAACATTCAGCTGCGAAAGCAGTGCGGTCACGCGTTTGATATCTTTATAGCCGACGGCTTGCATTTCGGCCACCATACCAAT
Organism: uncultured Candidatus Peribacteria bacterium; assembly: GCA_964562645.1. Lineage (GTDB taxonomy): Bacteria > Patescibacteriota > Gracilibacteria > Peribacterales > Peribacteraceae > CAZLUF01. The sequence goes on along the minus strand of CAZLUF010000016.1, from coordinate 5,831 downwards.
GGCCACGGCTTGCCCATGGCTGATTGTAAATTCACTCAAGGCTTCTACAGCATGACCGATGGTGTGCCCGAAATTGAGATACAAACGGATGCCGTTATCGCGTGAGTCTTCTTGAATGACATCGGCCTTCATCTGCAAAGCCTTCGTGATGCACTCTTCTAGTACAGATGAATTGCGGGCCAGGATCTTTGTGATATTCGCCTCGATCCACTCAAAGCAAGCGGCATCTAAAATGGCTGCCATTTTTACTACTTCGACCAGGCCATCGCAGTAGGCACTTTGCGGTAGTGTATCGAGTGAGCTTAGGTCACATAGCACTGCGCAGGGCTGATGGATGGTGCCAATGGCATTTTTGGTGGTACCGCAATCAACCGCTGTTTTGCCACCTAACGCGGCATCGACCATACAGAGTAGACTAGTTGGAATGAGTAGGGTGCGAATTCCACGTAAATAAATACTGCCGACAAATCCAGCCAGATCAGTAAGCATACCTCCGCCTATCGCAACAATCATACTTTTACGGCTAATGCGCGCGGCGAGCAATTGGCTAATAATCTGCTCGGCCATCTGCATTGTTTTAGAACTCTCGCCCGAAGGCACAGCAATGAGGTTCACATTCTGGAGAGATTCAGCAGCTTTGCGGGCGTAGCTCTCCATTGTGCTATCGTAGATGATCGCAATACGATCAATACTGCCGAGTGATGCCAAGATTTTTGGCAGCTCGTGCAGTGCATGTACTCCCACCACTGCTGGGTAAGCAGGTGAGGTGTGGCCGGCGGTTTGGACGAGGAGTTGGGACATAAGCGGATATTAGATCACTTCTTTACCCAGAGCTGCAGCAATGGCTTTGACGCTTTGCATACATTCTGTGAAACGTTCGGCATTCAATTGTTGTGCAGCATCAGAGAGCGCCTTTTCTGGCTCGGGGTGAACTTCGATAATGAGTCCATCGGCGCCTACGGCCACTCCGCCTCGAGCGTTATCGGCCACCCAGCGAGCACGACCGGCGGCGTGGCTGGGGTCTACGACAATCGGCAAGTGCGTGAGTTCGCGTAGTGGCGAAACCGAACCAAGACAGAGGGTAAAGCGTACTTCGTCTTCGAAGGTACGGATACCGCGCTCACACAAAATCACATTGTGATTGCCGCCTGCCAAAATGTATTCGGCAGCGAGTAAGAATTCTTCGAGCGTGGCCGAAAGACCGCGCTTGAGCATAATGGCTTTTTTACTCTTACCGGCTCGGCGCAGTAAATCGTAGTTCTGCATGTTACGAGCGCCAATTTGGATGATGTCGACATAGTCTTCCATCAGGGTAATCTGCTCCTCGTTCATGGCTTCCGAAATAGTAGCCATGTTGTATTTGTCGGCAGCTTTTTGCATCAGCTTGAGGCCTTCTTCACCCATGCCGTTAAAGGAGTAGGGTCCTGTGCGTGGCTTAAAAGCCCCGCCACGCAGCACGTGCAACCCGGCGCCGTGCACCATGGCTACACATTCATCGAGTTGCCCGGCGGATTCAATGGAGCAGGGGCCGGCCATCACTACCACTTTGGAGCGGCTGCCAATCACAATGCCTGGCTTCAGGGTAATTTCGGTACGGTCTTTGTTCCGGCGGCTGGCTAATTTATATGGTGGGCTAACGCGATCAACGCTCGCGACTCCCTCCATGGTCTTAAACACACTCACATCTACATGTGCGGTATCGCCCGGCACGGCGATCACACGCTTGTTTTCGCCAATGAGGTGAGATTGGCAGTTGTACTTCTGCTTCAGAAGATCCTGAATGTGGCTAATGAGTGCATTGTCACTCTTTTTCTTGAGAACGATGAGCATGGAAGAGAGGAGAAAAGGGGATTACGGCAAAGATCCCGCCTCCTCCTTGGCGAGCCACGTGGCGTTTGCGTCAAAGAGGGGAAGGTTTACGCGTTAAAAAAGCTAAAGCTAAAGCCATAGTTGTAGCCGGCCGAAGCAGTAGCAGTTGTAAGCACGAGAAGGAGTATACGACCAATGAAGACGAAGTCAAAAAGTCTGCCTACTACCTGTGTTTTTTGCGTAGCTGTAGCAGAGTTTGGATGCAGGCTTCGCTCTCGCGTCGGGCCCGCTTTCGATGACGATTAAAGTACGTTTGGCAGGCTTTGTAACGCGCTTCGGCGGGTACCAGTGATTTTTGGTCAATAATACTGAGATACGTACTGATCGTGCGCTGGAGTTCCAGCAAGATTTTTTTGGTACCTGGGTTCTGGAAAATAATTGGCATGTAGAGATCGGGATGATCATCTAAAAATCTGCCCACCACATTCATTTCCATTTGGTACGTGGGCGTACAGATTTTGTAAGCACGATCCAGATCAACTTGGCGCGAGTGGAGCACTTCGGCAATGAGTAAGCTTTTTAAGTGCGGTATCACTTGAATGTCACTCATGAGTTGATCGTGCTCACGGGCCGACATAATGGAGACCTGGAGACCCAGGCGTTTGAGCAACTTTTCTAGCGATTGAAGAGTCTGGGTGCTGGCTCGCTCGGGGCACAGGATAATGTGTTCGCCTACGGGATCGGTACTGGGTCCAAAGAGCGGATGCATGCCAATAACTTCGCCCGGGGCTGTAAGCATGGCTTGCACTTGTGCGGTTTTCAGAGAGCTGAAATCTAAGATCAATTGATCGCGGCGAGTGGCTCCTTTGAGTATTGCTTGCATGAGCGCAGTGGAGCGTGACAGCGGCAATGCAAAAATTACTATTTCGCAGGTGCGTAGAATGGTCTGATTGAGCTTTTCCGTTTTACGATCACTGGTGAGTACCCGAAACCCAGCACCTCGGAAGAGCTTGGCAAACTGACCGCCGGTTTTACCGCGTCCGCCGATAATGCCGATGGTCATACGAGAAGTGATACGCATAGAGATTTAGACAAAAAAGAACCGCCCCTGGCGGTCAGTACAAAAGACCAGTCAGGGATTTAATAAATAGGGGCGTAGTACGGATACATACTGCGTGTTTCTTGGCCGATGGGCATGCAGGTGAATTGCATCTGCGAGTAGTGTAAGCAAATTGCTTATATGGTCAATATTTCGCTTGGATAGGATAGAATCCATAAATTGACAAAAATTAATATTAATTTATATTATCAATAATGAAGGAGCGTGAGCAACATGGGCATTTGCCATACGCATGGCAAAACTGGCGTGAGCTGAGTGCACTGACACAGCGCTTTCTTGAGTTGCCCGAAGTGCAACGTGCCCTTGCGGACGATGCGTATCGCTTGGGAGTATGGCCTGAACTGCCTGCTGGACTGTATGGAGAGAATTTTGGTATTGCTGCTGAGCAGTTACGTCGGGCGCTGAACCAAACGCAGAAGTTCCTTGTTGAATCTGGCGATGCCGCTGGTCTGCATCCTATGACTCAGGGCTTAGAGCATATGACTCTCCTGATGGAAGGTTCCACCCCTCGCACAAAACATTCAGTAGAGGCATTTGCGATGATTCCTGCTACGCAACAGCGTATACGAGGAGTGCAAGTACTAGCGATTGGCGCAGTGAAAGCTGTGCTATCCATTACTACCGGCCAGCTAACCGACGAGCCCGATCGCGTAGTGACAGAAGCCCACGGACTCCATGCTATTGTCCGCATGGATCGACCCGAATTACAGGTACGATTGCCTCGTATAAATACCATGGCTACACATGATCAATTACGTGATGGCTACTCGTATGGCAATTTAGTTCAGCAGGCGGATTACGAAATTGCTCTGCAAAAACGTTTACTTGGTGCACGCATTCGTGCGTTGCAACTTGATCAATATGCGCGCGAGCAAGTTCCAAATGTGCCGGCATGGCAAACGGCTACTGCTACTACGTTGATTGCCGAAGTGTGTACGGCGAAGGCTCTCGAGAAGATGCGCCCAGAGTTCTTTGCGGGTCAGTGGGGTATTGGGCCACGAGCCAAAACAACAGTGAACTTTTCTAAGACAGATCTTCGAGCACAGTTAATAAACTGCATTCCCGTACTTGTAGAAAGTATGTTGAACTATCCACCTGATGCTCCGTTAGTGGAGCGGTCATAAGAGTTTGAGCGGCGCAATATTCAGTGCAAATGTTTTCTTCTGTCCGTTATCGAAGGAGATGCTCACCAAATCGCCACGGCGACTAGTAATGGTTCCGGCGCCAAACGCAGGGTGAGCCACGCGCGCGCCTTCGAAGAATTCACTCTGTTCTTGATTAGCATCATCAAAGGTAATGTCTTGATTGAATTCACTCTGAGCTTCGCTATGGGGCTGACGGAAGGGTTGTAGTGGCCCAGAGCTGCGCCGAACCTGCTGCACACCGCGTTCGCTGGCCCAGGCAAAGGCACTGAGTAGTTCGTCGCTACGGCGCTCCAGCATGGCCTCGGGCAGATCATCCAAAAAGCGACTGGGGGCATTGGCTTGTTCGTTGCCCCATTGGTTACGGGTGCGGGCATAGAGAATATGAAGCTTCGTTTTGGCTCGCGTCATGCCCACGTACATTAGGCGGCGCTCTTCTTCTAATTGCTCCTTATCGAACTGCGTATTGCTGTGTGGAAATAAGCCCTCTTCGCAACCGGCGATGAGTACGTGTTCGTACTCCAAACCTTTACATAAGTGGAGTGTCATCAAGGTGACAGCATCATCTTGGGCGGTGGCTAACTTATCGACTTCGGATACCAAGGCGACTTCCTCCAAAAAACTCATCAGTGATGTCTGTGGATCGAGCTGATCGTACTTCTTCATCACAGTAAAGAGTTCTTGTACGTTGTTCCATCGCTCTTCGCCTTCGTCGGAATCATCGCGGAGCCATTTTTCGAATTCGATTTCGCTCAGGAGACCTTGGGTGAGTTCCGATACCACCACGATATTCGCCTGTTCCTGCTTACGCTTGAGCAGATCGGTAAAGGCGTAAATACGGTCACGTAGCCCGCTATTGAGTTCCACTACCTCATCAATCCGGAGTAGTGTCTGCCACAAGGTCAGGTTCTCGCGGGCAGCAAAATTTTGAATGTGCTGCATGCTGGTGGCACCGATTTTACGAGCCGGGACATTAATGATGCGTAGCAACGAAACCGTATCGTTGGGGTTGGTGATCACGTGCAAGTAAGCCAGTACATCTTTCACTTCGCGGCGGGCGTAGAACTTTACGCCACCGATTAAGCGGTAGGGGAGACCAGCGCGGAGGCAGGCTTCTTCGAACAGGCGAGATTGTGCATTGGTACGATAGAGAATCACTTGATCGTTGAGCGATCGACCAGCAGCGCGCTCGGTTTGGATAGCTCTAATGGCTTCCTCGGCTTCTTTGCGTTCATCTCGTACCTGATGCAACGTAATGAGTGGCCCCTCTTTACGCTCCGACCACATCTCCTTTTTAGGGCGATTGGGGTTGGCATCAATCACTGCGTTGGCAGCTGTGAGTACGATTTGCGTGGAGCGATAGTTTTGATCGAGCGTGATATCGATGGCAT
>CAZLUF010000016.1:0-359 GCA_964562645.1 uncultured Candidatus Peribacteria bacterium | reverse complement strand
GTGTACTCCTGTTTAAACTCCAAGATGTTACGGATATCGGCGCCGCGGAAGGCGTAGATACTCTGGTCGGGATCACCGATCACACAGAGGTTGCGGTACTTGCGGGCCAATAGAGTAATAAACAAGTACTGAGCGTGGTTGGTATCTTGGTACTCATCTACGTGTAAAAACTGCCACGTTTCTTGGTAACGTTCCAGCACGGCCGGGTGTTCATGGAACAGGCGTACGGTTTCGACAATCAAGTCATCGAAATCCATGGCATTGGCACGCACCAGTTCATCTTGGTATTCGCGGTACACCTTGGCGGCAATCATCAGGCGCTCGGTACTGGCTTGGCGCGCGGCCTCTTGAGGGTTAAT
>CAZLUF010000015.1:4402-15893 GCA_964562645.1 uncultured Candidatus Peribacteria bacterium | reverse complement strand
GGCGCTCAAAAGGAGCCAGAAATTTGCCCTGGCTGCGGGGAGCTAGTGCAGTAAACGACGCTACGCTCAAATCCATATCTCGGCCTTTTACGAATGGCCCCCGATCGTTAATGCGAACCAGTACCGATTTTCCGTTGGCGACGTTCGTAACGCGTACCAAGGTGTTATGCGGAAACGTACGATGGGCTGCCGTAAAATCATTGAGATCAAATATTTCTCCAAAAGCTGTGCCCTGGCCTTGGAACTCTTCGCCATACAAGCTCACTTCGTGTATCTCGGCAGCCAAATAGGTATCGAGATTTTTGATCATTTTCTCTAATTCTTGACGAGTGATTGGCTGGCTTAGAACCTCAGCCGAAGCCACCCAAGTCGCTAAGCCATAGGCCGTAGCTAAACCAGTCACTGAATCGAGTGTTATCTTGTCTGGATCGGTGACATTACGTGTCTTAAGCAGCCAAATAAGTGCATCGGAACGAAGAGCTGGGGCATTGGGGCGAAAGAGCTCGGCATCGGTAGTCAGTTTTCTAGATTTGGCATAACTCAACAGTGGCTCAGCTGTGTCACCCTTAGGGACATCGGCGTATCCTGCTTTTTTTAACGGTTCTACCTGACGGGTAATCCCCTCCCAAATCTGCGAAAAAGTCTCACGGCGCTTTAAGACGTCGGCCGCCATCAGCTGCAAGGGCACTAAGCTCATCAAAAACGTGAGGAGAACTTTCTTCATACAAAGAGGCTGCCCAAAAGGGAGATCTGGGACAATTGCCAGATTGTCCGAATCTGCTCTGCCTACGTTCTACGGTATTACAATGCCGAAGACTTATGCTGTAATGCTAGATTTTTTGACTACAGCACCTGCCAACCCTGGGCTCGAACCAAGCGATAGAGACGTTCGGCCTCGGCCTTTTGCAAATGCATAATGGTGGCTGGGCCAACCGTGCCAGCACCTTGGTCGGCAGCTGTTTTTACGAGTCCCCGGCTCTGCTGGAATGTGAGCACAGCTTGTGTAGTCATATCACCGTACATACCGGTAGCTTTATCATTCGGCAATAGTCCTAGTGATACCAGAGCCTTTTGGACTCCGAGCACGGTTCCCCCCTGATCGCCTTTAGAGGCAAAGCCAAACTTACCCAACCCACGTTCCCGCATGATTGTCTGCACACGGCGGTAAGCCACCAAACGATTTGCGAGTGCGTTGGCATGCGTGCGGTTCCACACGCGCAGAACAGCCGCACGTGTTTGCGGGCCAATACGTCCTGCTCCTGGCGAGTTTTCGTCGGCGATTAAACCTGCATTTTTCTGTAATTGAATAATGGCACCCTTAAGAGCCTGGGAGTACTTGCCATCGGTACGACCACGGTAGTACCCGATAAAGCGCAACGCGCGTTGAGTTTTAGTAATATCTTTAGCTGAACTATCGGGCGTGAGCACTTCGGGCACAGGCGGAGTTGCCCCTAAGCGACGTCGGCGTGCCTCAAGCACGGCCGATGTACGCTCGGTGTACACACCCTCAGGTTCATTGATGCGAAAATCGCGCTGAAATTGAGCAACAGCGGCGGCAGTTGCCTGCCCATACAAACCAGTAGAAGCCTCTTTAAAGTACCCAGCATCGCGGAGGGCATCTTGAATGAGTGTAATAGAAAGACTGGTTTGACCCATGGCAGCCTTGAGACCAAACACACCAGAGCTAGCCACCTGGTACTGGCGCAAGCGCTCCAACGGTGCAGGTAATTTTGCCAAATCGACATTCTCGGCTGGGCGAGCTGCAGTTGGCGGATACACCGTACCGTGAATTTTTTTGACCCCGAACTGTAAGGCACGAGCTAAGCCTTCTTCGCCAACACCTGCCCAGACATCGAGCCGGTGTGAGTTATCGAGTTCGCGAATAGCACCACCACGGTCGTGCACCGTAAACGTTCCCAGACCCGGCAAAACAATGCGTGTACCAAAAGGATAGCTCCCTGGAGCGGCCAACATGCCTGGGTACACCGGCGTGCCATCGGCACCATGTGTCCCGTTGCCATTGAGGATGACATCTTCTACATGACTACCTTTGACGTAGCAGCACTGATCTGGCTCGGGCGAATAATAGGCTGTGAGCACAAAGTCTTGTTCAAAGACTTGGCCACTGGCAAATTTTTGACGCAAAGCATCGTTAGAACTAGCCAAAGCCATGCTTGGTACAAAGCTAGCAAGCAAAGTTGCGAGCACGACGGAAGCGAGTGTGTGTTGGGTGTGTGTATGCATATCAAATCAGTATAGCCAAAAAACACATTTCTGTCGTGTGTCAGCTGTTGATCCTTTATTAAAAGTATTTACTGCATACAAATGATAAGTATGCCTTACATAACGAAAAATGTTATCTCTAAGCCACAAACTTCATATCTTCTACGCGCATGCCATACTTTCCCGGAAAATAGACACCCGGTTCAATAGCAATAACTTCTTTGGCAAGTAGTGGCGTCTTGGGGGCTTTCTTAGAAAGTATGACCCCTTCGTGGACATCGAGACCCACGCCATGGCCGAGAGCGTGCGTAAAAAACTCTTCCAACTTATGCTTAGCCAGTTCACTACGCACAAAGCGATCGAGATCTCCCGCATCGGTGCCGGCTCTGGCTAAACGCATAGCAGCTCGCTTGAGTGTATGCAGCAGCTCTAATAGCTCCTGCTGATCCGCCGTCGGCTTACCCATAAAGAACACCTCGCTCATATCGGCACAGTAGCCACGATACTTCACACCCATATCTATTTGCACAATATCTTGCGAGCGCAATGTGCGAGCCGTGGGACGGTGGTGTGGACGACTGGAGTTGGATCCAAACGCCACAATAGTTTCAAACGAGAGACCATCGCCACCTTGCTCTAAAACCAGAATGTGAATTTTTCGCGCCAATTCAAGCTCCGTCATACCTGGTTGTAACAGCTGTGGTACAGCCCGCAGTACGGCTTGTGTCATAGTACGAGCCGTTCGTAAGGCCGCACGTTCATCGGTTCGTTTAGTACGCCTGTAATACTCAATGACTTCTGTAGTGGGAACCAAGCGCGTGCCCTTCCATTTACGCTTCCAGAGTTGCAAGCGGGCAGCAGTAACATCATTAGACTCAAAGCCACAGCTGCGTAACCGTTGCATATACTTAGAAATTTCACCAATGGGGCACACCACAACCCCACGAATATCCTGTGCAGCCTCAGTGTAACGAGAATCGACAAACAACAGATATTTACGCGGTGTTACCAGTAGCAAGCCCGCCGTTAAGGGCAACCCTGTCAGGTAGCGGATATGCAGTACCGAACTCACCAACAACGCTGGGGTCTTGGCTTGCTTGAGGAGGAGAGATGGAGCGATCACGCCCTCAGAATAAGGCACACGCCTAAAGAATCAACCCACCTCAGTAAGCTAGGGATACATTGCCACGTGCATCTCCTTAAAATCCGTGGCATAAAAGTGACTTTTTTGCTATACTGTTGAGAAACCCACATCTCATTATGTCTCTTGCTCTTGTTCTATTTTCGCTTGTTACGGCGGTATTGGTTCAAAACGGAACGAAAATTACCGCCACTGTTTTCGATGGTGGAGGCTTGCAAACAGGGCTTGGCTTAGCTGCCGGAATTCAAGGACCGTTGGCAGGCGGAGGTGGCGCGCAGGGGTTACGCTCACCAATTGTAAATGTATTAAAGACAGTGCTCAGTTTTCTATCGCTCATTGCTGTCATTACCATTGTCATTGCAGGTATTTACATGATTATGAGTAACGGTAATGAAGATGCCAAAAACAAAGCCAAGACCATTATTCTCTACACAGTCATTGGTCTGCTCATTATTTTCTTTGCCCGCGTTATTGTTGGTGTGATTACCGGCGGCAGTCTATTTACTTAAAAGAGTTACGTGCGTTCCCTTGCCCTCCCCAAACGGCAGATCCTCCCGGTGGCCCTTGGCTTACTCGGCTGTGTAGTGCTCGCCACTGGTGGGCAATTTTTGGCCCAAGTGCGTGTAACCGCACCAAGTAACCTAGAATTACCGGCTGGCAAAATTATTGAATTCCTCACGGTAACCGATCATCGTGGAGCACTCTACAGTTGGGTTGCCACACGCGAGAATGATTTTGTTGAGGCAGGTCGCACGCAGAACTTCCGCCTACGTCCAACTCTCACTGGTGTGTATACCATCCAAGCTACTGCTTCGCTGGAAGACAATACGGAGCAAGCCGTAAAAAATATTACCCTGACGGTCGTCGATCGCCAGGAACAAACCGAAACCGAAGAAGAACCTTTTGGTGAAAACGAAGTAGTGCGCACCAAGCCTCCCTTGGCAAACAACTCAATTGTACCGAGCGAGGATTCAGACATGCTACAGCTGTATGCTAATCCCAACCTGGAACAGATTTCCATTGACCTCAATACCGATGTCGATACCGATGGCGATGGCGAAACCAGTAACGACAATGACATTGCCAACACTCTCCTAGCTAGCGAAAAACTCCCACTGTACATTTGGTTTGGCAATGGTGGTACAAGGCATATCAAAGCCTGGTCTGGAGATCTAGTCCAAACTATTGAGTTGGAATCGCAAACCACAAATCACTCTCCAGAGAGTAGCTCCTCTTCCAGTTCTTCCTCTTCTCGACAGAGCAGCGTGCGTTCGAGTTACAGTAGCAATAGACCCTATCAGTATCAGCCAGATACCCTCAATCTTCGCACTCTTGCTAATCGCGGAATCGAACTGGCGTATCCACTCACCAACATCAACTATAAACAAGTGGTGTACCACTGGTCGTTTGGCGATGGCACACAAAGCCTAGAGACAGTTCCAACACACATCTATAGCGCCAGTGGCACGTACAATGTGGGCCTTACAATTCGCAACATGCTCACCGGCGAAGCGCTCCGTACCGAAAGCGCCACCGTGGTCATTCAAGATCCACCCCCAGTGGCGGAGTCGAGCAGTTCTGTGAGCTCGGCTGCCTCCGTGCGTTCATCTGAAGCAAGTTCCGTAAGCTCAAGCAGTAGTGCCGGTACTTCTAGCAGCGGTAATGCCTCGGAACTCGTAACACGGTTTACCGAGTTACTGGCAAAGTTTGGCTCACTCTGGCCAGTGATTCTCGTCTTCTTGGTCATTATTGTGCTCACTGGAGCCATTATTCTTATCATTCGTCGCCTACTCCGCCGTGGTTCTGGCCTACTGCGCCGTAGTATTGCTACCGCTGAATCGAAACTCATGGATCGGCCAGATCTCGCCGAAACAGATCTGAATGCCGCTCCGGCAGTCATGGAACTCAAACGCCCGCGCGAGACCAAAACCGAAGTCGTAGAAACTACTCCTGCTCCAGTTGCCGAAACAGTGGTACCGCCTTGGTTACAGGGCACGCCAGCACCTGCGCCTGCACCAGCAAGTACGGAGACCGCCGCAGCCGCGCCTATCGACACCACGACGGTTCCGCCCTGGATGCAAAACGTAGCCCCAGCCTCGGAACCAGAAAAAACACCTGCCCCAGTGAGTGATTCCAGCGTGCCACCATGGCTACAAAGCGCACCTGCCCAAACAGCCACACCAACAAGCGAACCTACCCCTGCAGAGACTAGTGTTCCGCCATGGTTACAATCCACCACTCCGGCTCAGGCTACAAACACCAGTAACGAACCAGTTCCAAGTACAACCGATGTACCGCCCTGGATGCAAACCATACCAGCAGCAACGGAGGCAACTGTTGCCCCAGCTGGCAACACAGAGCCCGCTACCGAGAGCGCTCCACCGTGGCTCGCACCTAGTGCACCCGCTCCTGAACCTGCACCTACCACTCCCGAGCCCGTGTCTGGCACAGAAGTAGTACCACCATGGCTACAGGCTGCTGCTACCCCCAGCCAGAGCAGTGCAGATACTGCGCCAATAACAGACACTGTAATCACAGAACCAGTGCCAAGCACTGCAGTTCCAACCCCCTCCGAGCCCACGAGTACTACACCAGTAACTCCCTCAGCAGCAGTTACTCCGGATACTCCCGACTGGATGAAGGACCCTGCCCCTACCGTAGAACAAACCGCACCTGCAGTCGCTTCCGAGGCGCCTACGCCTGTACCAGTTGTGAATACTCAAGTGGCACCTGAGCCTTCTACTGCAACACCCGTAGCTGCCCCTGCCTCTGCATCTCCTGTAGCAACGACTACAGAGCTGCCCCAATCTGCTCAGGCCGCTAAGCCAACTAAGCAACTCACACCCGAACAGCTCGAACGCGAAAAAGAGCGCAAACGCCTTAAGCGTTTACGTTACCGCGAGAACCAAAAAAAGCGCAAAGACGAGGAGAGAAAAACCTCTGCATCAACACCGATTACCACCACCACACAAGCGCCAACCGAGCCACAGAAAGTAGAAACCGAAACGATACTGACTCCATCTGCTCCAACGGCTACTGAAGTACAAAAAGTGGAGAAGGCAACACCTGCTGCCCCAATAACTCCAGTAGAAACACCGATCATTCAGGAGGTTGCAACTCTGCCTGCATCTACTGCTTCAGTTCCCCCAAGCGAGGGAGCAGCCAGTAGCCCAGCTGCCGATACGCCAGATAACCAAGTAGCCTTTGTGGTCCGCGCTGAGGGTTTGGAGAATCCCCCACCAAGTGCGCCTACTGCTGCCTAAGCGCGATCCTAAGCACAAAATACCACGAAGCTTTTGCGTCCATTCGTAAACCTGCTACCATAGCGCGGCTGTAAACATCACCGTCTATGGCGATCGTAGCTCAGTTTGGTTAGAGCATCGGGTTGTGGTCCCGAGGGTCGCGGGTTCGAGTCCCGTCGATCGCCCCATATTTACATCACACTCAATACACTCATCATCCGCGAGGACGAGAAGTTTATGGTGAACGAGGAACAGACTAGCGAGTCGAACCAAGTCCCATCGATCGCCCGATATGCATAGTAGTTCTGACGAATACTATTGTTCGTGTAAACACAAAAAGAAACCAGTCTACTGCTCTCGCAACTACGATTGAAACCCTATCAAGCAACTCATCGGTATAGTAGTTCTATGCGACAAACATCCCGTCTCCTGAGCTTTGCGTTATGCGTACTACTCTACGGATGCCAATCTAGTGCACCGGTTTTGCCTTCACCTATCAATAGCAATGTCACTTCTAGCGAGCCCACCACCCGCATCGCCGTGATTGGCGATTTTGGCTCTGGTAACGAGCACGAGGCCGCAGTTTCGTTAGCCGTGGAGGCTCAAAACCCAACAGCCGTCGTAACGGTAGGCGATAACACATACGGGGGTCGCGAAAGCTGGCAAACACGTATCGGCAGGTATTACGGGCAATTTATCAAACGAGACCCAACCATCGCAGACGAGCGCAGCAGCCCCGAAAACCGGTTTTTCCCGACACTTGGTAATCACGATTGGGACGCTGGAATTACAGGATATACCAACTACTTTCAACTCCCAGGCAATGAGCGTTACTACTCCGTGCGCCAGGGGCCAATGGAATTTTTTATCTTGAGCTCAGACCGCCGCGAACCCGATGGCAACACCCCCGGTTCAACCCAGGAACAGTGGCTCAAACAAGCCCTACTACAATCCTCTGCCCCCTGGAAAATTATTTCTCTGCACGAGCCCGCGTACACATCACCATCACTCCATACCAGCAGCCATAACATGCGCTGGGCATTCACTGGCGCCACAGTCGTATTGCAGGGACATAATCATTTTTACGAGCGCTTAGAAATCAATAATCTTACGTACGTCACCACAGGTAACAGTGGCAAAAACTTGTACCTATTGGCAGGTCCAAGAAAGGACGGAAGTATTGCCATCGACACTGAGCACTATGGGTACGTACTGCTCGATGGTAGCGAGACGCAGCTCAATCTTACGGCTTACACCGAAACAGGCGGTGTGATTGATCGAAAGGTGTGGACACGGTAAAGCGGGAATCTCCGAGGAGACTCCCGCCCGGGTCTAGCTGCGCCAGGCCCATCCGCTCTTCTTCAGCCGCCGTTAAACCAACGGAGGATGACATCAAGCGGAAAACCGGGATACCTACCACCATTGCCGATGCAGTAGACACCTCCCCCGATCATCATCAGGAGTGGGCCACAAACCGCAGTTAAAAGAATCTGAATGACCCAATGCACCTTGAGCCGCGACTCGATCCAATCGAAAATCGCACTCTCAGAGCCGCCGCAAGGCAGCTCTTTAGCGGTACAGCATGTCAGAAGACCCACCACGGTCAGGCCCATGCCCACTACCATCACCGCAAAACCAGTCACTTCGACCATATGTCACCTCGTTGCTTGCCAGGGAACGGAAAAGAACAGATGCTGTTAATATCGTGCGGAACATGACAGAAAACAAGTTTCTAAGGGTATTGATTTTTATATTTTCACGATATAGAATACTTTTTTGTCAACAATCAACCCCTCACGATTAAGAGAGGTCTGATATACTCCAGGGGTTCTCACTTGTTCTTATGGCCGAGCCAACCTTTCGCACTCCCAAAGGCGTTCACGATGTCCTCCCAGATGACCACGTATACTTTACGTACATCAAAAAGGCTGTGCGCCATCGCGCTCGCCAAGCGGGTTACCGCCGTATCGATCCACCCATGTTCGAAGAAACCGGCGTGTTTGAACGCAGTATTGGCGCTCACACCGATGTCATCGAAAAAGAGCTCTTTACCGTAATTGGTAAAAAGAACGACGAAGGCACCGAGCGTAAGTATGCACTCCGCCCCGAATTTACCGCCGGAATTTGTCGCTCATATATCGAGCACGGCATGCAGCAATTACCACAGCCAGTAGAGCTCTACTCCATTGGTCCCTGCTTCCGTTACGACCGCCCCCAAAAAGGCCGCTACCGTCAGTTCCACCAGGTGGATTTTGAAGTCATCGGCCTTAAAGATCCGAGCCTCGATGCTCAGCTGATCTACATGCTCACGAAAATCTTAAGTGATTTGCATATATTAGATCGCCTCACTCTCCAACTGAATAATATTGGTTACCCTGCCGATCGTCAGGCTTTCTTAACTGCGCTGCAAGATTACTTTATTGGTAAGGAACGTCACCTCTGCGAGACCGATCGTGAGCGCCTAAAAGTGAGCCCACTGCGCTTACTCGATTCCAAAGACGAAGATACGCAGATCTTATTAAAGAATGCACCTAAATTGGAGCAGTTCATTGGCGAAGAGAGCAAGCAATACCACGCTACCCTCTGCGAATATCTCGATGAGCTTGGCATTAACTACAACCCCAACACTACTTTGGTACGCGGGCTCGATTATTATGCTCAAACCGTGTTTGAATTCTGGGATGCCACAGCGGGTGCCCAAAACGCCATTGGTGGTGGTGGCCGTTACGATGGCCTCATGGAACTCTTAGGCGGCAAGCCCGCTCCAGGTGTAGGAGCTGCGTTTGGCGTAGAGCGCATGATCTGGCACATGAAAGAAGCCGGCGTAAAGGTGCCAAACAAGGATCAAGTCGACGTGTTCGTAGCTCAATTGGGACCAGAGGCGAAAAAGAAGTGTCTCAAGCTCGTTGCCGATCTCCGTGAGCAAGGTGTGCACTCGGTAGGTGCCTTGGGCGAAGCAAGCCTTAAGAGCCAAATGCGCCTAGCCGACAAGTTCCAAGCCAAGTACACGGTACTGCTCGGTAAGTTGGAAGTAAAAGAGGGCACTGCGATTCTGCGCGATATGGCTGCTGGCAAGCAGAAGCAGGTGACGTTCGAAAAGGTGATTCCCCTATTGCTCGAAGCTGTAGGTAAGGAAAACCTAGACCGTTACATTCTGCGCGATCACTTTGAGTGAACCCTACCAGGGCAAAGTAATCTTCGGTAACTTTGGTCGCTTGGGTGTATCGCGAATAGCGCGAGCATAGGCGAATATTCATGACTACGCTTGCGAGCTGCAGCTGCATACTTCGTGGCGAGCTTAGCTTGGCTGAGGATTTTACTCAGCGCCAAGGTGAGCGCAGGAACATCGGCAGCGGGTACTAAAATACCAGCATTACCTACGACTTCGGGTACGGCGCCCTCGGCTACGGCTACAATCGGTAAACCAAAGGCCATTGCCTCTACAACCACCATCCCCTGCGCTTCCATAGGGCTGGCAGTGACAAAAACATCGGCTACGGCAAACAGACCAGAAGACATCAATTCTGGATGAGCGATGAATCCTGTAAACACCGTCTGCGCAGCAACTCCAAGGGAACGTGCCAGTTTTTCGAGGCGTTTACGATCTGGGCCATCACCAACAATCACAAGTTTTAATGTCGCATCGGCCTTTGCCAAAGGCATAAAGGCTCTGAGGACATCATCTACACACTTCTCGCGCGATAGGCGACCCACGTGGATAATGGTTTTACCGGTTAATCCGTACTTGCGACGCAAAAGAGTTTTTTGGGCTGCACTTACTTTGCCACTCGCCCGTGGCGGCACTGGGTTTGGTAAGTAATCAATCTTTCGCGGATACCCTGTGCGTTTCAGCTCGGCAATGAGGAGTGTAGAAGGAGCAATTCGCACCTGGCACGGCGCATAGAACGAAAGACAGTACTGCAGTACCACACGTGTAATAACCTTACGAATCGCCGGATTTGATGAAATAAAACTGAGGTATTCGTCGTGCTTGGGTGTAAGGTAAATATGATTTGTCCCTACCAGTGGCTTTCCAAAGACAGACGCAGCTAATACCGCATCAATGGAAATTGCGAGCGTAGTATGGAAGTGAATAATATCGGGATTAAACTTCTTAATAGCCATCATCACTCTGGGTAAACCCAAGAGTGGGCTCATACGAAAATCTGGATACAATACTGCTGGAATAGAGGGCAAGTGCACTACTTCTACCCCTTCGCACTTCCACTTTTGCTTACTCTGTCGTTCCGAAGGAGCTGGGGTGAGAATCAATACTTTATGGCCCTGGGCAGCTAATTCCTCCGCAAAACTCGCGACGGTTGTAGCCACACCGTTTACTTGCGGAAAGAAGGTATCGGAGAGAAAAGCAACGCGCATGGGAGTAGGCGACGGAACAGAGATGACTCAAAACGCACTTAGATATCCAAGTTCGTAACCGTCTTTGCGTGCGTTTGGATAAACTTGCGACGTGGAGCTACTTCGGAGCCCATCAGTGTCGTAAACGTTGCATCGGCGCGTTCGGCATCGTCCATGGTAACCTTCAACATAATGCGGTTTTCTGGATCGAGTGTCGTTTCCCAGAGCTGACCGGGGTTCATTTCACCAAGACCCTTGTAGCGCTGAATGTTGGCACGACGAGCTTTCTTGGGTGCTTCATCCTTCCCCTTCTTAGGCTTCTTTGTGAGCGCCTCGTTTTCATCTACGACTTCGGCAGCCTCCTCTGGTTCATCAGCTTCCTGGATATCATCACCAATTCCCCACTCTTTTAGAACTGCCATCTTTTCGGCATCGCTATAGGCGTACTGCACCTGCTTATCGCGCTGGATCTTATAGAGCGGTGGCTGAGCAATGTACAAGTGGCCGCCATCGATCAGCTCTGGGAAGT
>CAZLUF010000015.1:3113-4392 GCA_964562645.1 uncultured Candidatus Peribacteria bacterium | reverse complement strand
GCACCGTCGACGTCGGCATCGGTCATGATCACCACACGGTGGTAGCGAAGTCTTGTGATGTCCTTCACTTCACCCACGCCCATACCCATGGCGACAATCAAAGCTTTAATTTCGTTATTGGCCAGCATTTTATCCAAGCGGGCCTGTTCGACGTTCAAGATCTTACCGCGCAGTGGCAAAATTGCCTGAAAATCGCGGTTACGGCCTTGTTTTGCTGAACCACCAGCAGAATCACCCTCTACCAAGTAGAGTTCACACTGGCTGGGGTCGCGGGAACTGCAGTCGGCCAATTTGCCTGGCAAGGTCATACCCTCAAGGGCACCTTTACGAATCACAGAATCGCGAGCGGCACGAGCGGCCATACGAGCGCGGGCAGCCAACAAACACTTGGAGACAATCTCCTTTCCTTCGCCAGGGTGCTCTTCCAAATACTGCGATAATCGTTCGTTGACTACGCTTTCTACTGCACTCTTCATTTCGGCGTTACCGAGCTTACCCTTAGTTTGACCTTCGAACTGTGGCTCGCGGAGGCGCACGGCCACTACCGCTGTTAGACCTTCGCGGACGTCATCGGCTGTCAGGTTTTCGTCCTTCTCCTTCAGTAAGCCAAACTGGCGGGCGTACGCGTTGATCGTACGTGTGAGAGCGGCCTTAAAACCACTGAGGTGGTGACCACCTTCGATAGTGTGGATGTTGTTGGCAAAGCTCACCACGTGCTCCTGGAACGCTTGAGTGTACTGCAAAGCCACTTCTACAAAGCCGTCTGGCGTGTCTTTTTCGAACCAGATAGGACTACCAATTGTTTCCTTAGATTCATTGAGATGCGAAACGTACGAAGCAATACCACCTTCAAAATAGAAGCGATACAAGCGTGGGTACGATTGATCGAGCTCAGGGCGCTTACTACGAGCATCCATCACGCTCACTGTAATACCGCGCGTGAGGTAGGTTTGCTGACGGAAGCGTGTAAGCAAAGTATCGAGACTGAATTCAGTAGTATCGAAAATCTCGTCATCTGGAGTAAAGGTGATCATCGTGCCGCTCTTCGTCGTTTTGCCCACCTTTTTTACATCGTACTGAGGCTTACCACGTTTGTACTCTTGCACGTACTCAAATCCCTCGCGGAACACGTTGGCCTTCATGTGGACGGATAGAGCGTTAACCACAGACGAACCCACACCGTGGAGACCACCGGAAACCTTATAACCACTATCATCACCACCGAACTTACCACCAGCATGGAGAACCGTAAGTACTACTTCGAGAGCGGATTTCTTAG
>CAZLUF010000015.1:0-3103 GCA_964562645.1 uncultured Candidatus Peribacteria bacterium | reverse complement strand
CACAGAACCATCATCATTTAAGGTGACAGTAATGTGACGAGCATGCCCGGCCATTGCTTCGTCGATACTGTTATCGACGATTTCCCACACTAAGTGGTGGAGACCGCGGACATCGGTAGAACCGATGTACATACCAGGGCGCTTGCGCACTGGCTCGAGACCTTCGAGCACCTGAATTTGCTGAGCTGAGTAGTTGGATTCTTTAGCCATACCGCGAGATTCTACTGAGAGAGTTTGTGAGATCCAAATCGCAAAAGAAGCTTGCCTTGCTGTTTTTACTTTTTTTGGTTTTATCACTCTTCTGAAGCATTCAAATATTGACTATATAGTAATAATATTTTATAAATACGATGTGCGATACCGCAATAAACTACAGGAAATATATAGTGCTGAGTTGCCACGTTGTCCGTTTACGAACATTACGCCTATTTGGCAGTTTCATGGCCATGAGGTAGCGGAGCACTTTGGCGGCACTTGTATTACCCAAGCTGCTCGCCTAGCCATGGCAATACGCAGCGAATTATCTGATGTACTGATCAGCTTTCATGGGGCTCGGCCGGAACCACTCAGATGTATGAATCACGGCGCTATGATCGCAGGTAGCCCAGATCAAAAAGAACTATTTCTGTTTGAGCCAGGTTACTTGGCTGCAAGGCCCATTCCACTACAAGAAGTACTGGAAGAAGAACCAGGTAGCATGATTGCCTCCTCGGCCACTCTACCCATCTACGGCGGTAATTTAGGATCGGTAAACGTTCAGCTTGGTGAACAAGAAGTAAATAAAAGAAAGCTATTTGTCACGATTGAGGGCTCGAATGGAGATGTGCGTAACGGGTATCCGCTCTACCTTGATCAACCCATTCAAATCCCTGAGGGTCGCACACCCTATGTACCCGGATCTGGGCAAATGCCAACTGATCGCTTGGAAATGTGCCTAGTCAATCAGAAGTTCGGCACTTGCCGCATCACACTGAATACCAGTACCACCATAGATAAGGAGCGAATCAGGATTAAACATAAGCCCTGCGATCGTATAATCGATAGCCAGGATAGATCGAGAAAGGCACTAAAACATGAACTAGACACCATTGCACAGACAATTGGCACTACAGGCAAAAAACTGCGTGAATTTTTATTTGGTGGCCTGGAACTCTATCGACAGACCCCTGACCTATCCAGCATCCAGGACACACCTGCCGCAGGGCAATAAACACACGCCAAGCGAAAAGCCTTGCTTCGAACATGTGTTTCGCGTACCCTACCCGGGCTTCCTTCCTCGTTTTTCTGTGGCTATCTACGCAATTAAGCACGGTGATGAATCTACTGATCGTCTGCAACAGCGCTTTAAAAAGCAAGTGCAGAAGAGCAACTTGTTAAAAGTTCTGCGCGAGCGCAAGGTCCACAAGCGGGCCGATAACCGCCGCAAAGTGCGTCTACGCGCTCTTAAGCGCGAGGACTTCCGCACTCAAAACCGCAAGAAGCAGTTTTACTCCAACATGTAATTAACTCTCCATTTGAGTCTCTAAACCCCGTTAGATCGGGGTTTTTTATTATTTCAATGTGTTCAGCTAGTATGCAGACATGCCCACCCTCATGCCTCATACTCATAGTATTGCCGAAGTCTGCCAAGGATTAGAAACCGATTCCGTGCGGGGTCTTACCGAAGAAGCGGCGGCCGAGTGTTTGCTGCGCCATGGCCCCAACGAATTGCTGCAAAAACGAGGTACGCCATGGTGGCACTTGCTCTTAAAACAATTTCAGAATGTTCTCATTCTCATCTTATTGGCTGGCGCCGGTTTATCGTTAGCGCTCGGACATGGCACCGAATCCATCGCCATTGCCGTGATTGTCTTTTTTGCCGTGTTCTTGGGCTTTATCCAAGAATTTAGAGCCGAAAAAGCACTTGATGCCCTCCAAAAGATGGCGGCTCCACTGGCCACAGTCATCCGCAACGGTGTTACCCGCACGATCGAAAGCCGCCTTGTTGTGCCAGGCGATCTCATTTCGCTCACCACTGGAAATCGAGTGCCTGCCGATGCGCGCTTAATTGAGAGTCGTAATCTCAAAGCCGACGAAGCCGCTTTAACCGGAGAATCAGTAGCTACCGAAAAACACAGTGATGTATTGGCTGACGATAATTTAGCTTTGGGTGATCGCAAGAATATGGTGTACGCCGGCACGGCTATTGCCTATGGCCGCGGACTTGCCATTGCTACAGGTACCGGAATGCAAACGGAATTTGGAAAAATTGCCACCTTGCTCCAGGGCGTAGAAGCCGAAGCCACGCCATTACAAAAGAACTTAGATCAAATGGGGAATTTACTAGCTAAATTTGCTCTGGGTATTGTGGCCATTATCGCCGGCATTGGCATTGCCCGAGGCGAACCAATTTTAGATGTGTTTATCTTTGCCATTGCTCTAGCTGTTGCGGTCGTACCAGAGGCATTACCAGCTGTAGTGACTATTTCGCTCGCCATTGGTGTGCAGAAAATGGCTCGTCGCCATGCCTTGGTTCGGCGCCTGCCTGCCGTAGAAACATTGGGCAGCACCACCGTTATTTGTTCGGATAAAACAGGCACACTGACTAAAGACGAAATGACCATTCGACAAGTGTACTGTGCCGATGAGTGGTACGACGTGAGTGGGAGTGGATATTCAATTCAGGGTGAATTTACGAGAGATGGCAAAGTAGTGGATCCATCGGATCATGTGCTCGAACTATTCCAGGGTGGAATCCTCTCTTCCGATGCCGAACTGCAGGCTTTAAACGATGGCTCACACGATATTCACGGTGACCCGACCGAAGGCGCCTTCTTGGTAGCTGGAGCCAAAGCAGGCCTAGAGCGTAATGCTCTACATTCGGCTAAACCACGCATTGCCGAGGAGCCCTTTAGCTCCGAAACGAAGCGAATGGCTACCCTACATAAAAACGACGACAGCCACATTCTGTATATGAAAGGAGCCCTGGAATCCATTTTGCCACTCTGCACTCGTAAGTGGGGAAAGAACGGCGAAGAAGCCATGACCGAAGCCGACCGCACAGCAATTTCGGCAGCAGCCGCCTCTATGGCTACGCGGGCCCTACGCGTGATCGCCGTGGCTC
>CAZLUF010000014.1:12385-15936 GCA_964562645.1 uncultured Candidatus Peribacteria bacterium | reverse complement strand
AACATCGTCTGGATGATCTGCACCGGCACGAATACGCTCCACAATTCCAAGCAGTGCTTGGCGCACCCGCTTAGCCTCGGCCCTGAGCACCCAAGTGCGGATTTCCTCTATAACCAGCAGGACTAAGAGGGCTAGTAAAACCAAGCCGTTGAGAAACAATATTTGAGCAGGTGTCATATCAGGCGTACTGTAGCGGTTTTTACCTGTTTATGGGTTGGTTCGGGGTTGCCGACATGCATGCATTGTTGGCTGCTCATTGCTGAAAAGTAAAGTTTATGATACAATAGTGAGATTGAATACACATAAAACCCACTACCGCGCACTCATTCTTGGTCTTGCCTGTACTGCCCAGTGTGTATGGGCGGCCGAGAGTACGAGCTTTCAACTGTATCAAGATCCTCTCAGTCAGAGCGAAACAACAAAGATGGAAAGCACGACGTACCGCATGCGCGGCGGTATTACCTGGACGAATAACACAAACTTGGTGAGTACATCGTATCAATTACAAACACGACCACCAGTGTCCTCTAGTAGCAGCACAAGTACATCTTCTAGTACTAGCTCCAGTACTACCAATGGCGGCACAAGTAATGGTACTGGCATTGGCGGGGCAAGAGGCGATGGTACTACGACTGTAGAAGTGCTGCCCGATCTCATTGCGGGAAGTAGTAGTAGCCAAACTTCGCGCAGTTCCAGCTCTGCACGCTCCAGTCGCTCGTCGCGTTCTAGTGGCGAAATGTACTACCTAGGAATGTATAGCTCTGAGGCGAGCAGCGCATGTGACACATTGCGCTGTGGGCCTATTATTCTCAGTAGCTTAAGCAGTAGCAGTCGCACTGGTCTTGGAATCGTAGGATCAGTCCTACCTCTTGCTGTCAGCCCCAATTTCGATCAAATCGATCCCGACAGCAGCTCAAGTTCCAGTATGAGCTCCGATCTCAGTTCCGAAACCAGTTCTAGTAACAGCAGTAGCGACTCATCGGCCAGCTCGGAAAACAGTTCTGACACTCAAAGCTCACAGGGCAGCAGTGACAACATGCACTCAAGTGCTCGCTCCTCGGCACAATCATCTCAGGCTAGCTCGGTGCGAGCAGAACCACTACTTACACAAATTGAGCGACGCGTACTAAACTCCAATGTTGTCGTAACGGTGCGCGGTGCCCTAGAAACAGCCAGAATGACTATATCGAACCTACTAAAGCCCCGCTTAACGCACTCTGCCCCTAAGACAACAGCAAACACCCAAGAACTCATTCCGTTCGATGCCCCAATTCCTGCCAGCCTACTGCCCTGGGTGATCGCCATGATTTCGCTACAAACCCTCTTAATGGCCGCATTTATGTACGTATTGCATCGCCGCGTAGCCCGCGAAGTACTGCATCGGCTCATGCGTAGGCGGTAAAAAAGTAGCCTCAATGCGACACTTAGCGCAAAAGCCTTGCCAAGATCTGCTTATTTCCGTAGGATCTCCGGGAATTCCTCCTAAAGATTCATGTTTGCTATCGTTTCTATTGCCGGTTTCCAGGAGAAGGTCGAAAAAGGCCTCAAGCTCCGCGTTCCATTCCACGCCGATACCAAGTTCGGCGATGTTCTCACTTTTGATGAAGTTCTCTTGATTGCCGATGGCGACAAGGTAACTGTAGGTACCCCTCAGGTGAGCGGTGCTTCTGTTACGGCTACTGTAGTAAAGCACGGCAAGGCCGATAAGATCCGTGTGGTAAAGCATAACCGCCGCAAGCGCTACAAGCGCGTAAAGGGTCACCGCCAGGTGTTCACTGATATCGAAGTCACAGGCATTAAAGCCTAATTGTCTCCTCTTGAAATCTAAGAGCGCCGCAGGGCGCTCTTTTTACTAGCAAATAAAAAAGAGCATAGAAAAGCCGCCCCGGTAGGGGCGGCGATTTCGGCAGGATTAGTTGGCGTTTTTGCATAGGCCCGCTGCATACAATTTGCCCGTTGCACTTCTGCCAACATTGGTTGGTGGGGTCAGTGCTATCCAATATGGCTTTCGTGTTTCCGGACAGGTGAGAAGATACCCATCGCACGTAAAGACTGCCCTGGGGAAACTTGGCAATTTGAACATCGCGATCAATGCCAAAGCAAGTGGTGGTCTGCGAAAGGTTCCCTGCAAATCACCCGCCTCATCGGTGTATGCCATAAAATAGGCCCCCTGTAGACAAGTGCAGCTTTCGCGAGATTTCCAATCTTGATTATACTGCAGAATAGCGAAATCTGGATCTTTAAAAAGATCACGGATCTCCATATCTCCAAACACTTCTATCACTCCGCCAAAACGCAATTGCAGCCCTTCAAACGTCTCACTATGAACAGCAAAAAACTTTGACATGGAATTGCTCCTTCCATGTGCTCGCCCAAGTACGCTTGAGCTTAGTAGCGGCCAGACTCTACAAAAAATTCTAACAAATCAGTCAGGCGGAAAACGTGCGAAGTCACCTGCTTACCACCTGACTGAACATCCTGCCGAAGAGGTCAAAGGACCAATAATATTATATAACACATTAATATAATATGTAAATTTTGGGGTCGAGATAGTTACTCTGCACATATCGTCACACTGGCCTTATTGTAATTCACGTTATTTTAAGTTCTTTTACTGCAATTAATTACGCAGGCACACTGGATCCTGGCGCAGATGTTTGAGAAATTTGAATGGGGAGCGACACCGTAGGCTCAGGCGAATAGAGCATGGGGTTTGTGCGTTTATCTTCCGTACCTTCATCATCACTAGATCGGGTAGGAATCTCGTTCTTAAAGACTGTGCCAAAGGTTGTATGGTGCGACTGATCAGCCTGGTTTAACCCAAGTGTTTCGCCAAAGAATTTGCTCCCTGTTTTTTCGCCAAAATCGCTAAGCGCGTATGCATTAAATTCGGAAGCACTTAAGGACCGAGGTGGCACAGCACTACCAAGCTTACCATAAAAATCACGCAGAAATGCTCCACCAAAACAGGCCCCACTAATGATGATATCTCGTCCCTGTGGCGTCTTCAGCACATCGGAATATCGGGCGGAACGCTCACGAAAGCATGCCGCTAATTCATCAATGGAAATACGTATGTGCGCTGGTTGCTCACCTTCCAATTTGTCGGGTTCACCAGCGGTAAAATATACCGAGTCTCGTGAGCCATGCATATCAAAGACAAAAGTGGCCGGAGGAGGCATGGCCACAATTTTTTGGAGAACTGTTTGCTTTAGCGATTCTAATTCTTCTTGAGTCGCCTTAGGATCAGCTCGCAACCGTTCTAATGTAACGCCCTTGCCTTGCTGCTCATGGATGGAACTGAGCAAATCATCGCGACCGAATCGTGCTGTATCTTGACCATGAACATTGGCACGATAGCTACTTCCTACTTCCTCATTGTGAGCTACTACCAAAGTATTGCGCCGGTGAAATAGTGGCAGACGCTCTAATTCGCGGCGTGATTCAATAATATGCTGCCATTCTGCACGAACATTTTCTTCTGTCACTGGCAGCTGTTTAAAATACAGATTACGAGCCACTAGGGCTCTAGCCTGGGTTTTAACTTCTGG
>CAZLUF010000014.1:9005-12375 GCA_964562645.1 uncultured Candidatus Peribacteria bacterium | reverse complement strand
GGAGAGGCAGGCCTACCAAGTAATGAAAAATCTACCCATTCTTTGCGAACCGATAAAAGTTCAATAAGAGCCGGATCGTTCTCCAGTGCGCTAGCTGTAGAGCCAGCCACATCCATCGATCGATTATATCCCAAACGATACAAGTGTGTCTCTACACTAGCATCTTCGACAACGTGATCCCTGAGCCACTGTGTATCTTCTGGTGTAACTGTGCAGCCCTGCTGAGCGAACTGTGCGACGCATTCATCAATATTCTCGATATGAATTTTGTCTTGAGGATGCGCTTGTAATGATGCCCTGAGTACAACAAAAGCAAAACGATCTAGTTTACTGAGTTTTGCCTGTACAAGTGCAGGATCAGCCTGTTCGCCAATTCTTGCCAGTATCGATTCTGGTTCTGGAAGTTGTGACACGCGAGCTACATTCCTACTAGTCGCAATTTGATCAATACGCAGTGACTTAAACCATTCTTTGAGTAATTCTGGCTTTTCTTGCAGCAATTTTGAAAATTCTTCATCACTCATTTTCCCATTTGAGTGAGCATCTTTAAACGAGAGTACTTCTGCGCGACCCAATGCAAAACTACTCAGAGCTTCGGCATCGGAAATAGTTAATCTCTGAAGTAGTGGACCGTGATTTTGCTGCAAGTCTGAAAAAACCTCCTGCCACTCTAACTTTGTAACTTCTCCACCCCGCAATTCAAAAATTTGAGCCCGCAATTTTTTCTCCAATACCTCAGTCGCCTTAGTAGAATCCACCTCTTCCAAAGGCTTTGATGCTGATTCTTCAGCCGATGCAGAAAGTTGATTCTCACCCTCCATGCGACTCTTCATAAGTATCCATAGCCTGTTCTAACTGCTGCAACTGCGTACTTTCGGTTGCTTTTGTGCGTCGTTCGGGCAAGCCCTTAAGCGCCTTTACAATAAGGGCTAAAAGCGAAACCTCATCCTCTTTTTTTGATGTTTCGGACATACTATTATTATACAACATTTTCTACTTTTCCTCAAACTCTAGCGATGTCTGCAAATCTCGCATGCACTGGAGCGTTACGCCAATATTCTGAAGGCACGCAATCGTCTCACCGTAACGTTCGCCACTGTGCACCAAGTGCCGTAAGTAACTTTTGAGATGCTGGCGACTGAGTGGAGACGGAGAGGCGGGATCAATAATCGAATGATCGTTCGCAAACTCTGCCGAACGAATGGAGAGGTTTTCGCCGTTACTCAAGAAAATACGCCCATGGCGACCTTCGCGAATGGGCAGTACGCAGTCGAACATATCAATGCCTTTAGCTACAGCCGTTTTGATCTGGCTAATCTTCCCTACACCCATCAGGTATCTAGGTTTATCGCTCGGCAAGTAGGGGAGTACGGCATCTAAAATGCGGTACATCTCATCTTCGGTTTCGCCCACGGCCAAGCCTCCCACGGCGTAGCCATCGAACCCAATGGCTTTAAGTTCCTCGGCACAATGGCGGCGAAGATCGACCTCTAACCCGCCCTGCACAATCCCAAAGAGCAATGGGCGGCGCCCAGTAGCCTGGGCCAGTTTTTCGATTTCCTGCTTACAACGTACTGCCCAGCGCAGCGTGCGTTCTACGGCTTCAATCTGCTTGTCGCGTGGATCGGTAGAAGGCGGACAATGATCGAAACACATGATGATATCGGCCCCGAGTGCGTGTTGAATACGCATGGATTCCTCCGGCCCAATAAAGAGCGGCGAGCCATCTAGGTGCGACTGAAACTGCACGCCCTCTTCGGTAATCTTGGAAATTCCGCGCAGCGAAAACACCTGGAACCCGCCGGAATCGGTGAGCATGGGCTTATCCCAACCAATAAATTTGTGGAGCCCGCCAGCTTCGGCCACCAGTTTTTCGCCGGGGCGTAAGTGCAAATGATACGTATTAGCGAGCATAATTTCGGCACCAAGTTCTAGGAGCTCGCGATGGGTAATGCCCTTCATAGCCCCAGCGGTAGCCACCGGCATAAAAAACGGCGTTTGGATATCGCCGTGTGGAGTACTAAGTACACCACGACGACCCAGAGCTGAGGTTTTGAGGAGCTGAAACACAGGCACAGAATAACTGAATCACCAAGTAATCATAGCCAAGATCATGCACCCAAAGACTCAATCTCTTCTAAAATCGGCTCAAACTCCTTTTCTCCCGCCAGGAAGGTAGCCAGAAACACGCGAGTGTCAGCTGTAACCAAACGAATTGCTGCTCGGGCATCGGGGTAGCGCAACAAGACTTCTACATGCACCGTTGATTCCATTTGGTTTGGATCATGAACGAAATCCAAAAGATCACTCCCGCCCGGTTCTTGCAAAGCATCAGTCGCGGCGATTGATACAGCTGCATCGATCTGACGAGCGAGCGATTCAAGATTTCCCATATCTTTATTATATAACATTTTTTACTTATGTAAAAGGCGCCCGGAGGCGCCCTTTAGCAGTTATTAAGGATTTTTACTTCGCTTTTGGCTTTTCGATAATGCGATCGATAAGACCGTAATCGAGAGCCTCTTTCGCCGACATGAACTTATCGCGCTCGGTATCGGTTTTGACCTTCTCGACTTTCTGACCGGAGTGCGTGGCAATGAGTTCGTTAAGTAGGTTCTTGGTGTTGATGATGTGCTCGGCGTGGATGGCAATATCAGTTGCCTGACCTTCGGTACCACCGAGAGGCTGGTGAATCATGATCTCGCTATGGGGGAGAGCAAAGCGCTTACCCTTGGCACCACCCATGAGGATAATGGCACCACCACTGGCGGCCATACCCAAACAAACAGTCGAAACATCGGGTTGAATGTGCTGCATGGTGTCGTACATGGCCATGGTGCTAGTGACCTGACCACCAGGAGAGTTGACGTACATCGTGATATCCTTCTTAGGATCCTGCTTCTCCAAAAAGAGCAGCTGGGCGATCACAGAGTTAGCCACATCATCGTTAATAGCCGTACCCAAAAAAATAATGCGCTCTTCGAGAAGGCGAGAGTAGATGTCGTACACACGTTCACCAAACTGTGTCTTTTCGATCACGGTTGGGATGATAAAGTTCTGGATAGGACTAGACTTGGAGTTCCGTGCGATAGAGTGAATACCAGGGTGCATAATTGAGTAGGGGAGAAGTTGTCTGTTCAAATAGTATTCTACCCTAGATTTCGTTCGGGGGTGAGTAGGCACAGCAAGAGAAATATGGTCAAATATGTACATCCACATGTCTTCGACTGCCGCCGGCCTCAAGCAAGTACTCAGTACATCTAAACAACCACTCATTGTGGTCCTTGGACCAACTGCCAGTGGCAAAACGGCCTTTTCCATTCAGCTAGCCAAAGCCATCCCCAGTAGCGAAGTACTCAATGCCGATTCG
>CAZLUF010000014.1:0-8995 GCA_964562645.1 uncultured Candidatus Peribacteria bacterium | reverse complement strand
ATTACGTCCACAGAGATGCAGGGAGTAACGCATCATCTACTCGATGTGCTGGATCCCAAAGAACCCATTACAGCCGCTTGGTATAAATCTCGCGCTCAGCAGATTATTGACGTGCTCCATACTCAGAACAAAGTTCCCATCTTAGTTGGCGGCTCCATGCTCTACCTCAGTGCCATTATCGATGGCTTAGAATTTGCCGGACCAGTAGATAAAAACCTACGTGCTGCACTGACCGCCGAATACGACGCGGATGCCGGCCAGAGTCTGCATGCAAAATTACAGGCCATGAACCCCGATCAGGCTGCAAGAATCCCCAAGCAAAACAAAGTGTATGTCGTCCGCGCAGTCGAAAAAGAATTGAGTCGCACCAGTGGCACAGTTACCCCTTGTCACTACGATGTCTTCATTTTGGGCATGGAAGTAGAGGCAACGGCACTAGCTCAAAAGATTACCGAGCGCACCGCCGCGCTCTTTGCCATGGGCTGGATCGACGAAGTGCGCGCACTCAAAGCTAAAGGCTATACATCTGCCGACCCCGGTTTCGAAAGCCACGGCTATCGCGAAATCTTGCAATGGCTCGAAAAACCAGAACAATCCGAACCTGAGCTCATTGGCGAAATCGCTGCAAAATCGAGGCAGTACGCCAAACGTCAACGAACCTGGTGGCGAAGTGATCCTCGCATTCACTGGCTTAGGCCGTCTGAGCTTCCAGAGCTGATATCTGAGCTAATTGAGACGGTGTAAATGTTTGACGGAGAGCAGCCAACTGCGTACGAACACGATCTGTCACTTCGGCCTTTTCGGCTACAATGTTGCGGGCCAAGTCTACCGAAGGTGCAACCGTCTGCTTAAGCGACTTAAGTGCTACCTTTGAATCAGGCAACTGTTCTGCTGGAACTTCGGCAATATGTTCGGACATATGGGTGTTGGGAAGGCAGATTAAATTTTAAAGACTTTACCGTACTTTTCCTCCACGCGGTTCTTCTGCTGCCACAAGTGGTCGATCATCGTCTGCAGCTGTGGTGCAGCATTGGGCGTTTGTGTATCGCGGAAGAAATCTTCAATCCGAGCTACTTGATGAACAATATTGAAGAGTGACAAATCTACCGCCGATCGATCTAGCTCTGGCAATGTGTTATAGATATCTGTTACCAAAAATGTTTCGGGCTTAAGGATCTCGATCTCCTTGGCATCAAGCTTGGCAATCACATTAGCGAGATACTGCTTGTGCAGTGCCGACATATCGTTCCCAATGGGTGCACCTACCTGTTTTTGATGGTCATCGGAAAGGTTATGATCGTCATGGCCGGCCATTATGGAAACAAAGTCCGTCATCGCTCTATTGTAGCAGATTTTACGCCTAGAGTGTAGTAATTGCGATATACTGCCAACGTGCCACTCAAAAAGCCTCTCACGGCGGCCTTACTCAAAACCACTGCTCCGTACATCGAGGCGCTGGAGGCTATGGATATTAAGACCATCGGTGATTTACTCCTCTACCTACCCCGTTACCACGAGGATCTGAGCAACATGGTGCTTTTAAGCCAAGCAGAGCTGGATGCCAAAATTACGGTGCAGGGTACAGTGAACGATTTGGAACTAGTGCGAACTCGGCACGGTAAAAAATTCGTGCGCGGCATGTTTAGTGATAGCGAAGGCAACTTAGCCGAGGTCATTTGGTTCAATCAGCCGCATATCATGCGGATACTCAAAGACGAAGATCTGGTGGTACTCACTGGCAAACTCACCACGCAAGGGCACAAGTTACAATTACTGAGTCCGCAGTTCGAAAATGCCAAGCGGGAGCTCGTCCATTCCGGCCGCCTGGTTCCGGTATATCCACAGCACGACCGCATTACCACCAAGTGGTTGCGCGAAAAACTGGTGCTACTAAAACCCTACATTACCGAGTTACCAGACCCACTACCTCCCGAAGTCGTAGCCGAAGAAAAACTCATGAGCTTTGCCGAGGCTGTGCGAGCCACTCACTTTCCCGTAGACCCCGCCGAAGTCGCCCGTGCCCAAGAGCGCCTGGCATTCGACCGCATGTACACACTGCAACTGGCAGCCCTGAGCCGAAAACAGGCCTGGCAAGGCAAGCGTGAGCCCACGCTCGCACACCCCATGCAGCCAGCCTTGGTGCGGGCATTTTTCGCCTCACTGGGTTTTACGCCAACCAATAGTCAGCGAGTGGCTATTTACGAAATTCTGCGAGATATGGAGAAAGATGTCCCCATGTCGCGCTTACTTGAGGGTGATGTTGGTTCCGGTAAAACGCTGGTGGCCGTTACCGTGCTCTTGCACACCGTTCGCAGTGGCGGGCAATGTGCACTATTAGTACCCACCGAAGTGCTAGCCGAACAGCATGCGCGTAGCATCGGTGGCTTACTCGCTCGTTTTTCCAAATACACCGAAACCACCCCCGGCGAAACCGGCACTATGCCCATGCCATCTGTGCGGCTTCTCACCGGTTCTACACCCACAGCGGAAGCACGTGACATCAGCCAGAGTTTAGCTCGCGGTACTACCGATATTATTATTGGCACCCACGCCCTACTGGAAGAAAAGATTCAGTTCCATAAGTTGCAACTTGTGATCATCGATGAGCAGCACCGCTTTGGCGTGCTGCAGCGCCAGCGCTTGATCGAAAAGGGGAGCCCACACTTCCTCTCGATGACGGCCACGCCTATCCCTCGCACACTGGCTCTCACGGCATTTGGCGATCACGATCTCTCGGTTCTTCTCGAAAAACCTGGGCAGCGTAAGCCCATACGCACCACCGTGGTTGCACCGAATGATCGTAAAACTGTAGAACGATTCGCCGATACCGAAATCGCAAACGGTCGCCAGGTGTTTGTCATCTGCCCACTCATTAGCGAAAGCACCGAACTCACCGAGGTGCGCAATGTCACTACCGAGACTGCTCGCCTAACCGAAGAATTCCCCAATCGAAAGGTGACCGCTCTGCACGGCCGCATGAGTAGCGAAGAAAAACAGCACATTATGTTGGCGTTTAGGAATCGCGAATTTGATATTTTAGTGTCTACATCGGTCATCGAAGTAGGAATAGATATCCCCAACGCCACGATCATTTTTATTGAAGGTGCCGAACGTTTTGGACTCTCGCAGCTCCATCAATTGCGTGGCCGAGTGGGCCGCAGCGATCACCAAAGCTACTGTTTTCTCTTTGCCAGTGACCAAAAAACCGCCCAGTCGCCCCGGTTGCAAGCCATGGAAAAGTACGACTCAGGCTTTCAGTTAGCCGAGGTAGATTTACACCTACGTGGCCCCGGCGAGCTCTATGGCTTACGCCAAAGCGGACTGCCAGATTTAGAGGCCAGCGACCTTTTAAACCCCAATTTAATCACCAAAGCTCGGCGAGCCGCGCAACGAGTTCTTGGCCTCAGTAACGAAGGTGAGCTAAAGAGTTTTGCCATCTAGACATTGAGATCTTTGCAAAATGTGATACACTAGAGGAAACCTATTCTTCTCTATGGCTGATCCAATTCCTGCAACTGGCGGAGGCACTACCCCAACACCACCCCCACCTCCACGTCCGGGTGATCCAGTACCAACAGGTGGCCTTGATCCATCTCAGGTATTTGCCGCTCCACCAACCCCACCTGCTCAGCAGGCTGGCCAAGGTGCTGGCGGTGACGATGGTGCCATTCCGCAAGATTCTGGCCCACCTCCACCACCGGCTGGTGTGCAGGCCACTAAAGAGATGGGGTATGACGAAGAAGATCTTAAAATTTTAGCCCAGGTTGGCAACTATCGTTTTGGTGCAATTGGTAGCGCTCTCACGAACGATCATGTCGTTATTCCTGCCCACCCCGAAACTGCCTTCGATCAAAACCGCTTTTTGATTTTGCTCCGTGGCAGTATTTCGCTCACTCGCGACGAAAAGTGGCGCATCATTCAAGCTATTCCTAAGTTGAGCCAGTTCCAAATTGATGAGCTCCAGAAGATCTTAGAAGACGAGCGCCGTAAGTTCAGCGAACTGAGCCCTAAGCATTTGCTCCAACTGATGAAGTTAGAACAGAAGCATTGCGAGGACTGGAAAGACCTACAGTCGTACATGGTCCAAAAGAACGCCAAGCAAACTGAGCAGAGCCAGGTAGATGACATTCGTAAACAACTCGGTCTATAGACTCACTACCAAGAATTCTCACACCCGCTCCGGCGGGTGTTTTTTTGTATTACAGGTTCACCTGGAAGAACAAGAACGCCAAAATACCCGTGGCCATCAGTAGTAACCCGCGCACTGTGCCGCGGCCCACCAGCCGATGAACCGACGAAAGAAACAAGTACAAAAATGCGGCTAGTGAAAAACTCAGTACCAACTGCGAATGGAAGAGCTCAGTAAGAAAGGGGATACTAAGCGGAAAGCGATGTTGCTCGGCATACCAGCCCAATATGTACACAAGTACGTACCAAGCAACTAACCACCCTGCATAGAGACGAACCGTATCACTGAGTGGCGCGTAACTATGTGCAGTCGCCGATGGTGCCGAGACTACCGGTGTATCGGTTGTCGTCACTGGAGCGCCGGTATCGGTCACATGCCAGTGGATCTTTTTGTTAGTCGTTTCGGTCTCGGTAATTTCCACGGGCAATAACGACATCTGCGATAGAGCCAGGCGAGCAGCCTGTAAATTATCGGCATCGATTGTGCCACGTTGCACATCGCCAGCAGCCGTTCGTGCGGAGTAGGCGAAGAGCGACATAATTACTGTGCGCTGGAGCTAGAAGCAACCGAAGATACACTGCTGGACGAAGACGAAGCGACCGGCTCAGTGACATTTTTGGCAATGTATTCTGCTGGGCTCTGCAAGGTAACTGGCGCTTTTACCACTAAGTGATTCTCCTTCCAGGCTTTGTAGACGAGCACATCATTACCGCTCACCACAGCGGTCTGGTCGGCTGAATCAGCAGGCAATGGGCCCTTAACTAAATCAACCACAATTAGACCTTCGCCAAGAGCATTGATTTCCTGAGGCCCAATTTCGACGTGCCACAGCGTGCCAGCCTGGCGCTGGAACGAAGTGAAGTACCATTTTTTATGCATGGGGATGCAGAAACCACCGTTAGTAGTGCAATACTGCGATACAAACAGTTCGCTACCAACACTGTTACGCTGCATGGCAGCTAATTTAGGATCAATGGACGAAGATGACGCCTGCGTCACAGGCGTGCTTGAAGAAACTGAGCTGCTGATCACCGTCACTGAGCTGGCTTTGGAACTCACCACAACGCTCGATGAACTCTTACTGGAAACAACCGGAGCACTAGATACGATCGAGCTACTAGTGGCTGCCTCGGAAGACGCTTCCATACTGGAACTCTCGGAACTAACCGAACTACTCTCGAGTGACGAAGAGGCACTCATGGCTTCTACTACAGCCACTGTCACTAACGATACGCCAGGCTCGGAGGATGGCTCCGATACGCCAGTTACGCGCACTTGATTATCGACATAGTCGTCGAGACGAACAGAGGAACTAAGGAGCAGTGCTACCAATGAGCCGTCGTCACGCAAGAGAGCGTGCGTCCCGACTGGATACGTACCCACGGTAATGCGCTGAATAATGCCCTCACCCGTAAACTCTTGCTGAGCAACGCTCGAAGAGGAAAACGCGATCATGTCGTTGGCTGGCGTTTGGGTACTGGCTCCAAAACCACAGGAACTCAGAGCGAGAACCGTAACGAAGAGAGGGGCAAGTTTGCGCATGTGGGTTATGGTAATTATTGAAGTAGGGGATCAATAACAGCTTTAAAGGCACTGGCTGGCTGAGCACCCGATACCTCTTTAATCTCTTTAGTGGCGACCTTCACAACGAAGTTTCCTGGTGTGCCGTTCACACCAGCCTTCATACCGGCAGCTTGTTCGTCTTGTACTTTTTTAGCGTACTTGCCGCTATCGAGACACGACTTGAACTTACCTGCGTTCACGCCAGCTTTGGCAGCCGCCTTGGGGAAATCTTCTGGCGAAATGCGATCGAGACCGAAGAGATATTCAGCATACTTCCAGTAGGCATCGTTGCCACCAAGCTCTGTTACACATTCCGAACCCTCGGCAGCCTTTTGAGCATTAGGATGGAAACTCAATGGGAAATGACGTTGCACCCAGTTCACTTTGCCGTTGTATTCGGCAATCAACTGACGCATAACCGGATAGTGACGATGACAGAAAGGACACTCAAAATCGGTGTACTCCACAATGGTCACTGGCGCATTTGGGCTACCAAAGACGTGATCTGTGCGTGTATTTACAGGTGGAAGATCGGCTGTAGAGCCCTGTGGTTGAGGCTGTGCCGTAGGAGCTGGCACATTGGTAGGTGCAGCTGGAGGTGTAGCAACACTACCGCCACGTCCGCCATCACCAAAGCTTGTACCGACTACAAACCCCACTAAACCCATGGAGAGAGCCAGGCCGGCCAAAGCTCCGAAGCCAAAACCCATCAACGAGGACATTTTATCTACCGGTAATGTCTCATGAGACATTTGCGTCATAATGAAGAGGAAAAATCGTAATGAGTATAACGTAAAAGATTAAGAAAAGCATAATAAAACATGTTTGACAGAGTTCAAGATCATGCGAAGAAATACAGATGTCTATAGCTGAGCAAACGACCTAGTATATCCGTACCTTTCTGCCTCTTCATGTCTGCTCGAATTACTGCCCGAAAACCACTTATTATTGGTGCTGTTGCCCTGCTGGCCATACTGGCGCTGGTGAGCGGCTCCATAATTGTCTTACGTGGCGGTGTGCCGCTCTCTATTCGCAGTGCCGATTTGTCGTTTGTACAGAACGTGTCGGCCCAGAGCGTGCTTCGGCTAGAGTTTCCCGAAGAGGTTGACCAAGCCAGCGTAGAAGCAAACCTCAGTACCGATGGCATCTCGGGCACGACCGCTTGGGATAAGAACACACTCCTCTTTACTCCCACTCAACCACTCAAAAAGAAGTCGCGCATTTCTCTGAAGGTAGGCGATAAGGCACTCTTAAAATCTGGCCGCATGCTGGGCAAATCGCTCATCTTTCACTTTGATGTTACCGGCGAACCATTTGCCGCAGCCCGCATGCCTGCGCCAAATTCCATCGATGTCACCCCTGCCACAAACATTACCATTGTGTTCGACCGTCCTTTAGTGCCACTGGGCAAAATTAGCGACCAAACCAAGTTCCCCGCTTCGTGGCAGACGACCCTAACGCCAGCCGTGGAAGGTGAGTGGCACTGGCTCAGTACGCATGCGGTAGAGTTCCAGCCAAAAACCACTCTCGATCCAGCCACGGTGTACAGCGTATCGCTCCCCGCTGGATTGCAATTTGTCGATGGCTCAAAGACGACTAAAGATTTTAGTTGGCAGTTCCAAACAGCCCGACTGCTTGTCGCCTCCACCGAACCGAGCGAAGGCAGCAGCGACGCCAGTAGCACCTCTACGCTCACTCTTCGTTTTAATCAGGAACCAAACATCGAGAGTGTCACAAAACACCTCACACTCGCTTCTGTGATCACTAATTCCGGCAGCCAAAAACAGACGCCTCTTGCTATTAAAAGTGTAAAGACTGGCACCAAAACTGTTGCATCTAAAACTGTGCCCGATCCACTGAGTGTGCAAATCGTGCCTGCCACTGCCTTGCAAATGAATAGCAGTTACCAACTCGTGCTTTCGGCTGGGACTCTGGGAGCCAAGGGCAACCTGGGTTCAGCCAGCGGTTACACCCTCAATTTTAACACCGCCGCTCCATTAAGTGTGGTAACCGGCGAGTTTCAGTACGGCGGAATTCATTTGGCATTCAACAATGCCATAGCCGAAAAAACCCTTGCGAAAGCCATTACCATCACCCCTACACCCAAGGACTGGAAAGAGCTGGATCTCACCCTAAACCAATGGGGCGATAACCGCGACCTTACCATCTACCCAGCCCTTAAACCCAGTACTAAGTACACCGTGCAAGTATCTCCGGAACTGCGCGATGTGTACGGCCAACGGTTAACGACGCCCTATTCTTTTAGTTTTACGACTAAAGCCCTCTCGCCCGAAGTGACCTTACACTCCCGCGGGACCTTTGGAGTGTGGGAGAAGGGCAAGGAGCCAGTGATGTACATCAACTCACTCAACGCCGAACGCGTGACCATTACAGCCGCGAAGCTCTCGTGGTCGCAACTACTCCAAAACTGGCAAGCCCATCGCCAGAGTAACGACTCTGTGCCCGATTTTAGCCAGGCCCTCAAGCATGCCGATATGACGTATGTCCCCAAGCTCGGTAAGAACCTGTGGGACGTGAAGAGTGTGGATATTGGCAGTGTGCTCGGCGAAAAAATTACGTCCGGAATTTACGGCGTGCGCATTAACCAAACACCGCGCAAGGATTTGGAAGACTACGACCACAGCGATTCACAACTACGCGATGCCTACTACTTCTCGTACACGAACCTGGCAGTGACTCTCAAGTTTTCGGGGAACCGTGCTCTCGTATGGGTGACCGATATGCAGAGCGGTAATCCTGTGCCCAATGCGACAGTTAAATTCTATTCACTGAGCGGCAATGCAGTGCTGACTAAGGCAACCGACAGCGAAGGCTTTGTCGATACACCGATTCGCTTGGCCGACTTCGTAACACCCCAGAACAACTCACAACCAGAATTTTTTGTCACCGCCGAAAAAGACGGTGATTTTGCCTTTGTGAGCAGTGATTGGAACAACGGTTTGAACCCCGGCGACTTTAGCGCCTGGTCCGATTTTCAGTATGTCGATAGCCCCGCCTTGCGCCCGCAGACCTATGTGTACACCGACCGCGGTTTGTATAAAGCCGGTGATACGGTGGAATTTAAGGGCATCGTACGCTTTAAAGACTGGAACGGAGCCATCAAGTTGCCTGAGAGCAAGCGGCAAGCCATGGTAACAATCCAAAGCCCCTCTGGAACCACGGTTTACACCGAAACACTGCCCATCAGCGACTTTGGGAGCTTTACTGGAACCTTCCGCAGTA
>CAZLUF010000013.1:13344-16677 GCA_964562645.1 uncultured Candidatus Peribacteria bacterium | reverse complement strand
CTTTCTCCCTTTCTTTGTCGCCCTGACAAAGAAAGGGAAGAGATCTCTTAAAAAATGTTATACGACAAAAAACTGACAGGCCTCATTCTTATTAACAGCAAATAAGCTCCTACCTCTTCTCTGCTTTCACCTGAGCTGCAAATTCATCGAAGAGCACATTGGCATCCTCTGGCCCTGGGTACGCCTCGGGGTGGAACTGCACGGCATAGAAACGCCCACTGCTATGACGCACACCTTCGACCGTATCGTCGTTACCGTTTCGCCACCACACATGCCAACCCGCAGGCAGAGTATCGCTCACGGCAAAACCATGGTTCTGCGACGTGATAATACAGCGCTTGGTTTTGCCCTCGGCAGTGCACTCGATGCAAGGCTGATTACAACCGCGGTGACCATACTTGAGCTTGTACGTATCGCCGCCGATTGCTAAACCCATCAACTGATTCCCTAAACAAATACCAAACGTAAGTACATTGCGCTCCAGTGCATACTGCATACTCTTGATAGTGGGCACACAGGTCTTTGGGTCACCAGGACCATTACTGACGAACAAGGCTTGGTACGGTTCTTTGTAGGTACTGAGATCAAAATCCCACGGCACGCGTACTACCCGGAGCCCGCGCTTTAAGAGGCTACGAATAATGTTGCGCTTCATGCCGCAGTCGTAGGCAATCACGGTTGGTGCACCACCAGTAGTAAAGCCCTCTGGCTCGTAAACGTGCACGCCTTGGCAACTGACATCGGCCACCAAATTACGTGTGTTTGGATCATCGATGGTGCCTAAATCTGTACCATCTTCCTGACGAATACCACCGAGCATCACACCTGTTTCGCGGAGTTTTTTAGTAAGGGTGCGAGTATCGACACCTGTGAGAGCGGGAATTTTGTGCTGCTTGAGCCAATCGGCAAAACTCTGGTGAGCGAGATAGTGACTGTGTGTCTCGCTCCCCTGCGCCATAATGACCCCGCGCACGTGGATTTCTTCGCTCTCGAATACATCGGAAAATCCCCACTGGTTGAGCTTTTCTTCGGGCACGCCGTAGTTACCGATCAATGGATAAGTAAACACCAAAATCTGGCCCCGGTAACTGGGATCCGTAAGGCTCTCGGGGTAACCGACCATGCCCGTATTAAAGACCACCTCACCATCGCAATTTCCCGAAAAACCGAACGACTCGCCCGTAAAGCGGGTGCCGTCGCGAAGGATGAGCTCAGCCATGTCCGCGGGAGTGTACCAGACGAAACCCGTAACGCAAGAATACTCAGAAGAAAACGCTTTAATCCATCTCCATCACTTTCCAGTCGCTCAACTTCCCTTCTTCGAGGGTAGCGCGCAGGCCCAAAAACTTGTCGCGGGCAATCACTAAAAATCCGTAGGTATGTGGCAATTCAGGATGTTCAAAACTCTGGCCTACTTCCAGGCGAAGATCACTTGGTGTCGCATGAAGATACGCGCAGGCGGCAGCGACAATTTCAACCGCATGAGCACTGGCGATATCGGCCGGTGTGGGAGCAAGAACTGGCATAATTACGCAGGAAGAGAGCGAAGGTTATCCATAGTGTGTACAGTGGCCGAGTTAAATTCACTAAACACTTCACTGCGTGCAACACGCATGCGGTTGTTGGGCCGATTGGAATCCACAAGTGTCAGCGAGTCACTATCGGCATCTACCGCTGCGATCACGTGACCTGTACCAACTAGAATTCGATAGTCGGGTGGTGGCGGATTGAGATTTGTTAGCGTTATGCTGTCGTTATCGTTTCGTTGCGCGGAGAGCGTTAAAACCGAGCGATTACGATTGCGCGCAAAGGCATCCACGACTGTGTCTAATCTACGACGATCTGTCGAAGCACTGAGGCGTTGCCCGCTCCGACCAACTGAACGCGGGCTCGTACCGATTAAATCTTCAATAGTGTAGTTATCACTTCCGCCTCGGTTCATTACCGCAATCACTAAATCTTGTGGCGGAGGATTTTCGCGACCAATGCGGCCTAATAATCCCGCACTATCCATGGCATTAATTAAAATTTGATTCTGCTCTTGAACGACAGAATATCGATTCCCATCGAAAGACACTGAGTTACGAACTCGTTCGATATACCGAATACCGAGCGCGTACATCACGGCGTTATAGCCTGGGCTGCTATCGGAAATTCTCGCACTATTCGCCACACTGCGAGGCACCGTAATTGGCGTACCTGTGCGCCCATTGCCCATAGGTAAGTAAATTTCGTAGTCTCCATTCGGCTTGATCGCAACCGAGGTACGCATGAGCTGTTCACGAGCAGCGTCGGACAAACTGTTGAGAACACACATCATAAAACAGTTACCAATCCCCTGCCGACCAATGAACTCAAAATGCAGCTGAAACTGTTCGCGAGTTAAACTGGCATTACGATCTACCACTGCATCTCGTGCATTTTCAAAACTACGACGAGCCGCATCGTTCTCTGGGAGTGGCTCTACGTGCGGTGCCTGTTCTACCTCACGAATTTCCTGCTCCGTTTCCTCTACAAACTCTTCGGCATCGGTATTGGTAATAGGTTCACTCGACTCTTCGGAAACATCCGTAGTAGTGCGGGGACCAAAAACCATTTCGGGCATTACATCACGACCGTATTTTTTTTGGATGTATACTTCGAATGTCTTAATCACATTTTCAAGCTTGTCCTTGATCTCGCTCTGACCTTCGACAGGGAGCTTCTTCCACCAATCCCCTACTTTTTTACAGACATCGGTAAATTTTACTTCGATCGACTCCTGTTCACGATCTTCGGTTTCGTACGATTGCGATTCACTTTCGCCTTCGGCAAAACTAAGCAAACGCAACTCTCGCTCGACTACCTCACGCCGATGTTTTGGATGGAGGTGTTTCATTGTGGCAGGGCGGAAGCAATACTCTTTTCATCTATACGCCCAGCATTTTTTTGGACAGCACTGAAAAAGCGATCGAACAAGGCGTAGGCCTTCTTGTATTTGTCATATCGCCCTTGGCGCTGTGAAGCAGATTCGCTTGGATACTTACGCGCCAAGGTAGGAATAGACGTACTGATAAGATCGGGCTCAATGAACCGCATGATTTCGTTATAAACCCAATCGGACGAACCAGGTACCGAGGGATTTTTAGGAGCCGGACGCTTGGGAATACGCAGTGGAGTCATAAGTGTGTTGTGTGTTTGTTTTTTTGAACTACATATTATTGAAGACCGAATCCATAGCCGCCTTTTCTGATTTTTCGGCCACATGCTGGGCATCCATAGCCTGCTGCATTTTATTGAGGCGAATAGCTTCGACAGACATGGCATCATCGCCCAAAGCTTCGCGCATGGTAC